>CAZVEW010000055.1:0-14844 GCA_964625955.1 uncultured Vicingus sp.
TAGGATTATTACCGCCTTTTTTATTGCCATTATGGGCTACATTTCGAGCGTTTAAGGTGGTAACGCTTAACATTGTCATCACAATAATTAAAAACTTACCTGTTATATTTATCTTCTTATTTTGCATATCTTTAATAATATAATTTTTTAATTAAAAGTTCAATTGAATACCTAATCTTATTCTTCTTGGTAAAGCGTAATTGAATTGATTTGAAGCCAATTTTGTTGTGTACAAATCTCTATAAGCTGCTTCATCGATAGCTAAAGCTATTTGATTTTGCCATTCAGCAGCAGCAAGATAACCATCATCATTAGCATTTCCTGTTGCAGAATAAACATTTAAAATATTTTGTGCATCTAATAAATTTAGTACTTGAACATAGACATTTAAAGATGCTTGGCTTTTATTTTCATCCTCACCTTTGCCCCATTTTAAATCAAATGTTTTATCAACTTTTAAATCGACAGTAGAAGTCCATGGTAACCTAGAGGCATTTAACTGACCTTCTTGTGGTGAATTTGGGAATGAGCGTAGTTGTGTTCCAACAACCCTAGATGTTTTTGTATAAGGAGAACCTGACCCAGATCTTAAAGTAAGGTTAGCACCTGTATTCTCTAATATTTTTTTACCAAAAATAACAGGCCCATTATAGCTTTTACCTGAAGTATAGCGATAGTCTCCTGACAATACGATAAAGTGTCTTTGGTCGAAACTTAGAGGTATTAAGGTTCTTAAATTACCATTACCTGATGCAACTAAGTTTTGTGATGTTGTGACACTCGAACCTGTACCATCAGCAAATTGTAAAGTATAAGCAGCTCTTAAAGTAACGTTACCTGTTCTTCTTAAATCATAACTTACCGTTAAACCTTTAACCGTTCCAAAATCTTCATTATCGTAAGTAATATAATTACCTGGATAAGCACCAATTACTTGTTTTACTTGGATTTGATCTCTCATTTCTTTATAAAAAGCAGACAATTTCAGTGCTGATGAATTACTTAACTTTTGTTGAAATCCTAGTTCATAGTCAATGGTTTTTTCTGATTTCAAGGCAGGATTATTGAAAGCAACGTTAAACATGTTATTTCCTCCTTGGTTAAAATTTAAATAACTAAGCATGTCTAACCTATTGTTACTAGAAGGTCTTTGCGTTAAAATATCGTAATGAGCAAAGAATAATGCTTCATCAGAGATTGGAAAAGAAAAAGATATTCTAGGAGAAACATTTACCTGAGGTTGAAAATCTTTAAATGATTTAGCCGATAAATCTGTATAAACATCGCCATCATTTGGGTTCACTAACCATGGGTTTGGAATACGTGTTGAACTCAAAACAGAAGGATCTTTTATTTCTTGTCCAGCAGCATTATACCAAGTATCACCATTTCTATAACCTGTAATTTTATCTAATTTTGGATCTGTTGAATTTTCGACATACACAACATAATTATCTCCAATATTAGAAGGATGAGTTCCTCCAACTTCTCCAACAGTTTTAACTGGAAAAAGAGAATATTTATCTTTTAACACAGCCTGATTTGCATCGTATCTGTCAACCCTAACACCAAGATTAAAAATTAAATCATCAAATGAGAATTTATCTTGAATATAACCTGCGACATAAATTGGCTGAAAAGCTTGATTATCTCTAGTCTTGTTTCCATTAGCATCTACTTTATTAAAGAAATCATCTAAACTTGGATTGCCAGATAATTTTTTACCAGTAAAATCGTATCCATAGTTACTTAAAGTACCTCTAGCACCTTTATAAATTTCATCAGCAGTGAACATACCTATATTCCACACGTCAGGACCATAAGAATCAAAGTCTATCCAATTGGTGCCATCTTCTGCCATTCCCAATGATTTTCTTAAGTTTTTATCAAATTGTTCTTGAACAGTGGGGTCGTATGCTTGCGTAAGTAAGATATTATCAACAGAATTACCTCCTTGTCCTGTAAAAATTGTATAAGTTCCTTGTTCAAAACTTCTTTGTGCTATTTGTGTATTTACCAATTGACGACCTAATGTCCATAATCCACTCGGGTTAATGGAATAAGATCTATCGTTTCTTTGCTCGTATTCGAATCCGATTTTTATTGCATGCCCTTTAATATCGGCACTTCCTGAAGCACTAACTCTAAATTGGGTCTGATTAGATGTAGCATATTGATTATATTGCACCCCTTGTGCTGTCCAAATATCATATACATCTGCTGGTGAATCTCCATTTAACAACCCTCCATTACCTTGAACATCTTCAGGTCTTTGATAAAATCCAACCGGATTTCCTGCGTATATATCATAATAACTAGAAGTGTAATTTGCTAGAACTGGATTAACATCTCCTGGTTGATAGGTATATAATATTGAACTTGGATTAGAAAGATAGCCTGCATGCGTAACACCTGTTAAGTTGCCATTGGCATCTACCTCAAAAACTGTATCTATAATAGATTCAAATGTGTTAATTCTAGTAGTGGTAAATTTACCTAAATAGCCATAACGAGAAAATTGATCTTTGTGCGTTTCGTCTTGTGTTGTACTATTAACGTTTGAATAATCTACTTGAAAAGAAATAAAAGCATTTTTAATCAAGGATGCACTTTCTTGGTCTGTTGCATTTTCAAACCTTTGGGTAAATCTTGCATAAGTTCTCCAAGTTCTGTCTATTCTTTGTGGGTTATTTTGAGAGTTAAACAGAGCGTTTTTCCTAATGTACAGGTTTTGATCTGTATAATCAAATGAACCTCCTATTGTAACATTTGTTGTTGATGAAGTTGTTATATCAATTTTACCCGCTAAGTTTAATCCTTTTCGAGTAGTATTTAACCTAAAGGGAATTTTAACTAAATCGGAAGATTTAACATAACTTGCACTATTAATAACACCTGTAGCTTGGTCAGTACCAGAAAGAAGTGGATTAGCATTTAACTTACTCATTAAATCATCATTTACTTTATAATTTGTAGCGGCTGATGGTCTTGGATCTACTTCGTTCTTTAATTCTCCTGATAAGAAAAAACCCAAAATTGCATCTTTTTTATTTCCTGCAGAATCTTTTTTAGTTAATAAAGGACCTGACAAGCTAAATCCCAGTAGGTTAAATCCATGATTATCTAAACCGATTATTTGGTCACTTCCTTTTTTAAATCCAGAAGTTAAATATTCTATACCTCCAAACCATTCTTTAGAAGCACCTCTTGTTGTAATATTCACAATACCGCCTGTTGCATCTCCATATTGAGCTGGAATTCCTCCTGTCATTACTGATACTTGTTCAATAGCAGCAGATGGTAAATTTTGAGAGCCTCTTACCTTTATACCATCTATGTATACATCCGTTCCTGAACTTCTTGACCCTCTAATATTTAAGGCAGTTGAACCATCATCTTTAGAATAAACTCCGCCAACAGTTTGTGCAATAGAAGCTGCAGATCGACCAGGCATTCTAGCGATAGACTCTCTAGTAACTGTACCACCAGAAGAAGTTTGATCTTTGGAAATTAAAGGCTCTTTGTATTCTGTTACAACAAAAGTTTTTAAATCAACACCTTGCCCTGCTTTTAAATTTACAAAAGTAATTTTACCACTGTAAACAAGTACGCCAGTTTGTTTGATAGGTTGATAGCCCACGTAAGATGCTTGAATTTCGTATTTACCAGGAGTTAAAGCAGTAATTGTGTATTTACCATCAAAATCTGTTTGTGCCCCACCAACTTGCGATCCTCCCTTAATAGCTACCACATTTGCAAACGCTAACGGTTCGCCAGTAGCTTTATCTGTCATTTTACCTTTGATAGTTCCTTGTCCATTTTGAGCAAAGGATATTGCCACAAAACACATCACGGACATTAAAACAGCTATTTTTCTTAACATATTTCTATAATTTATTTCTTTCTTAAAAAGTTATTGTGCAAATAAGAGGCGTAAAGATATGTAATATTAAACTTTTAAACCAAATTATTTTTGTAAAAATATTAATAGTAAATCATATTGCTAGCCATTAATCAATAAACGGTAGTTATTCTATAAAAAAAGGAATCCCATTTACATAAAAAATTAAATGGTTTTTAAGAAAATAATTTTATAGCTACAGAAATTTTTCAGAAAAAATCTAAGGTAATGTTTCGAAAGATTCTTCTCTATAGTAGCAGAAACGAAGTATTTACTATCAAAGAAAATTGAACTAAATTTAAAGAAATATACAACAAATATTGTTAAGAGGGAAGTAGTTGGATTAATTATTATCACTTGCTGCATCGCCAGTTCCTCCATCGGAACCATCGTCATTTCCTCCTCCGACACCTACGCCTCCATCCCCAACAATAGCCCCAGCGTCATCATCCTCATTGTCATCGCCACCAATAATGGTATCATCATCTTCATTATCATCTCCTCCAATAATACCACTGTCCCCATCCTCGCTAGATGTACTATCTGTTTCATCTGTGCCGCTAGCACCATCATCAGCAGTACCGTCCCCAGCAACTCTAGAACTACTTTTACTATCCATAATATTTGTGGAATTATTTGAGGTAACAATAGGCACTATCTCTCCTCCTTTTTTGCAAGAAAAGATTAGTGTTATTATTGTAAAACTAAACAACACGCAATACGATTTTATGGCATTTGAAAAAATCATTGCTACAAATATAGTCTATATACTATTAAAAAACAACTTTTCCTTATAAAAATTACATAAACTTTAATTATCTACCTAGTTGAACCTCTATTTTTAACATTAGCATTCCTATTTTGGTGTTATTTTTCTCTAAACTGACATAATTGTATTTTGTTGATTATCTTTGTTAATTATTATTTTTTGAAAAAGTCTATCAACATATTATTATATCCTATTTCTTTATTATATGGCGTATCATTATACTTAAGAAATTTACTATTTGATTGGAGAATTTTAAGCTCTAAGGAATTTGATTTTCCAGTAATATCTGTTGGAAACTTAAGTGTTGGAGGGGTTGGAAAAACTCCTCATGTTGAACATTTAATAAGGTTATTAAGGAAAGATTTTAAGGTTGCCACACTTAGTCGTGGATACAAAAGAAATACCAAAGGTTTTTATATTGCGAATAAAAAATCTACTTTTTTAGAAATAGGTGATGAACCCTTACAATTTTACAACAAATTTCACCCTATACCTGTTGCTGTTGATGAGAAAAGGGTGCGTGGCATTAAACAACTAAAAGAAAATAATTCTTCCTTAAATGTTATACTACTTGACGATGCTTATCAACACAGATACGTAAAACCAGGTATAAATATATTGGTAACAAATTATAGTGATTTATATATTAATGATTATATGTTGCCTTTTGGTAGATTACGGGAGTGGAAATGTGGTAGCAATAGGGCTGATATTATTATAGTTTCTAAATGCCCAAAAATGCTTTCTCCAATTGATAGAAGAGGTATTAAAGAAGATATAAATCCAAAAACCTACCAAGAGATATATTTTTCTTATCTAGAATATGGTAACCTAAAACCATTTACTGATAGTGCAAAAAAGATGCTTAACGAGTTTAATAAAAAAAGTCATGTCCTCTTGCTTACAGGAATTGCTAAACCTCAACCATTATTTAACTACGTTAATAAGAATTTTAAATCTGTTGTTCACCTAAGATTTAAAGATCATCATAATTTTAGCAATATTGATTTAACACAAATAAAAAATAGTTTTAATCAAATTAATGAAAATAATAAATTGATAATTACTACCGAAAAAGATATAATGCGGTTATCTTTGCCAAATATTAAAGAAAAAATTGAGAATCTTCCTATTTATTATCTTCCTATTGAAGTTAAATTTCATGGAGATGATGAGGAAGAATTTAACAAACAAGTGATAAAATATGTTAGAGCAAATTCAAGAAACTAAGCTTTTTTTACAGAGCAAAACTAAAATACAGCCTGTAGTCGGAATAGTACTAGGAACTGGATTAGGAAATTTATCTTCAGAAATAAAAATAGAAGTTGCGATACCTTATAGCGAGATTCCAAATTTCCCGGTATCAACAGTCGAAGGACATTCTGGTCAGTTAATTTTTGGTAAGATAAACAACATTTCTGTGGTAGCCATGCAAGGAAGATTCCATTATTATGAAGGGTACAGCTTAAAAGAGTGTACTTTCCCTATTAGAGTGATGAAAACATTAGGTATTTCCAATTTAATTTTGAGTAATGCAAGTGGTGGTGTTAACGCAAATTTTAATATTGGAGATATTATGCTTATTACAGACCATATCAACTTGTTGCCAGACAATCCACTAAGAGGAAGAAACATTGATGAATTAGGGGCTAGATTTCCTGATATGAGCGAACCTTACAGTAAAAAACTTAACAATAAAGTATTAGCTATTGCTAAACAAAATAACATTAAAATTCAACAAGGTGTTTATGCTGTATTATCGGGTCCTACATTCGAAACTCCTGCAGAATATAAATACATGCAAATAATTGGAGCTGATGCTGTTGGTATGAGCACCGTTCCTGAAGTTATTGTCGCCCGGCACATGGACTTGCCCTGCATGGCAATGTCAATTATTACCGATTTAGGTGTTGATGGACAAATTGTAGAGATAAGTCATGAAGAAGTGCAAGAAGTAGCAAAAGCTGCTGAACCAAAAATGACCTTAATAATCAAGGAATTATTAGCTGAAGTTTATGCTTTGAAATCAGTAAACTAATTTCATTGTGAGTCTGCAAAAAAATAGAAGTTAACAAATAAATATGAAAAAAATAATTTTATTCCTCTTAGCTGCACCACTATTATTTGCGTGCGATAACACTAATAAAGATAAAGCTTCTGTATCTGGAAATATTTCTAATCTTAAAGAAAACACTGTACTATTTTTAGATTTTATGAGTGCTACCACAATCGCTCCTTTTGATTCCACTATCGTTGATGATAAAGGATATTTCTCTTTCGGTAAAGAGATTAATAAATCGGGGTATTACAGACTTCGTATTAATAAGCAAAATTTTGTAAATTTAATATTAAACAAAGGAGAAAAACCTATTATAAATGGAAATGGAGATAACTTAATGGCTACGTACACCATTGAGGGCTCTAATGAATCTACAAAACTACAAGAATTTAATAAAATATATAAGCAAAATATCACCACACAAGATTCTTTAGGAAAAATATATCAAGCCAATCAAAACGATACAATTTTACTTGTAGAACTACAAAAGAAAAGAACCAAAGCCATGAAAGATATGAACGATTCTTTTGTGAAATTGATTAATAAAAACCCTGCATCTTTAGTTAGTTTGGCTGCTACAGATTTATTAAATCCTGATGAAAATTTAGCAACTTTAGAAAAGGTAGATGCAGCTTTAGCTAAAAAAATGCCTAATACTGATTATTACCAAAAATTTCATCAAAAAATGGAAAGGCTTAAGCAATTAGCTATTGGTTCTGTTGCCCCTGAACTTACCTTGGCTGGTAGAGATGGTAATATGATTTCTTTATCTTCACTCAAGGGAAATACCGTTTTAATAGATTTTTGGGCTTCTTGGTGTAGTCCTTGCCGAAGAGAAAATCCTAACGTAAAAGTTGCTTACACAAAGTATCATGATAAAGGATTCGAAGTATTTAGTGTTAGTTTAGACGGACTACCCCAACAAGATAATCCTAAACAAGATTGGATAAACGCCATTAATAAAGATGGTTTAATTTGGAAAAATCATGTAAGCGATTTAAAAGGTTGGAGTTCTTTAGCTGTTTCTACCTATGGTTTTCAGAGCATTCCTTTTACTGTTTTACTAGATAAAGAGGGTAAGATTATTGCAAAAAACATTAGAGGAGAAGAGTTACAACAACAACTGAAAAAAATCTTTAAATAAAAAAAATGATTATTTTAGGAATAGCTGGTGGAACAGGCTCAGGAAAAACAACCGTTGTTAACAAAATTGCCAACATTTTACCAAAAGAAAACGTTACCATTTTACCTCAAGACGCTTACTACAAAGACAATCATCATTTATCTTTTGACGAACGACAAAAAATTAATTACGACCACCCCAACTCCATTGATTTTGATTTGTTGTTAAAACACATTAAACAACTAAAAAATGGCAATGCCATTAAACAACCTATTTACTCGTACATTACCCATTCTCGCTCAGAAGATTACAAGGTTATCCACCCAAAAAAAATATTAATTGTAGAGGGTATTTTGGTTTTTACTAACGAAGAATTAAGAAAACTTTGTAATGTAAAAATATTTGTCCATACCGATGCCGATGAACGATTAATTAGACGAATTAGGCGAGATATTTCCGAACGAGGAAGAGACATTAACGAAGTACTTAACCGCTACGAAAAAACACTAAAACCTATGCACAACCAATTTATTGAACCCACCATGAAATATGCCGATATGATTATACCAGTTGGCGGAGAAAATGAAGTAGCCATTGATATTTTAGCTTCAATGATTAAAGAAAAGATAAACTAAAACACATGATAAAAGCATTACTTTTTGTACTTTCTTTATGCTCGATTTTTCGTTTGCTAGCTCAAAAAGAAAAGCCCTATTTTCAGCAAAAAGTAAATTACCAAATTCATGTAACTTTAGATGACCATAAAAATCAATTAGAAGCATCAGAAACCATTCAATATACCAATAATTCGCCCAATACCCTTAATTACATTTATTTTCATCTTTGGCCAAATGCCTACAAAAAATACAACACAGCACTAGGACAACAAAAATTACAACATGGTGATACCGAATTTTATTTTGCCCCCGACAGTCTGCTTGGTTTTATTGATGGATTAGAATTTAAAGTAAATGGCGAAGTGGCACAATGGGAATATACGCCTGAAAATGAAGATATTTGCACTGTTTATTTACCCGAGCCGCTACTTTCGGGCGAAACTATCACTATTTCCACCCCTTTTAGCGTTAAAATCCCAGAAGGTATTTTTTCTAGGTTAGGACATTTAGAGCAAGCCTACCAAATAACACAATGGTACCCAAAACCTGCCGTTTACGATAACAATGGCTGGCACCAAATGCCATTTTTAGACCAAGGAGAATTTTACTCCGAATTTGGTACTTATGACGTGTACATTACCCTACCAAAAAATTATGTAGTTGGTGCTACTGGCGATTTAGTTAATGGCGAAAAAGAAATAGCTTGGCTTGATAAATTAGCCGAACAAACAGCTAAAATAGATTCGTTTGATTTAAATGATTTAAGTTTTCCACCATCAAGCGATACCACAAAAACTTTGCATTACCACCAAGAAAAAGTACACGATTTTGGTTGGTTTGCCGATAAAAGATACCACGTTTTAAAAGGAGAAGTAGTGCTTCCTCATTCTAAAAGAAAAGTTACCACTTGGACAATGTTTACCAACAACGAAGCCGATTTATGGAAAAATAGTTTGGAATATATGCACGATGCTATTTATTATTACTCACTTTGGAATGGCGATTACCCCTACAAACAAGTAACTGCCGTAGATGGTGCTTTAAGTGCTGGTGGCGGAATGGAATATCCTAATGTTACCGTTATTGGCGAATCGGGGAATGCTTTTACTTTAGAAACAACCATTATGCACGAAGTCGGTCATAATTGGTTTTATGGTATTTTAGGCTCTAACGAAAGAGACCACGCATGGATGGACGAAGGTATTAACTCGTTTAACGAAAGCAGATATATTAAAACAAAATACCCTAACCGAAGATTGTTAGGCGATGCTACAGCACTAGCTCATTCTCCTTTAAAAATATTTGATATAACACAATATAAATACAAAGAATCATACTATTTAGGATACCTGATTAATACCACAAGAAACTTGGACCAACCCATTGAGTTGACATCTGCCAAATACACCGCTTTCAATTATGGTGGTATAGTTTATGAAAAAACAGCCATTGTATTTAATTATTTACAAGCTTATCTAGGAAACAAACTTTTTGATAAGTGTATGCAAAAATATTTTGAAACTTGGAAATTTAAACACCCACACCCCAACGATATTCGTAAAATTTTTGAAGAAGAAACAGGCAAAAAATTAAACTGGTTTTTTGATGGATTAATTAAAACTACAAAAAAAATAGACTATAAAATTACCAAGGCAAAAAAAGATACCGCAAATCCTAATAAAATCTTTTTAAAAATTAAAAATAAAGGACAAATTAATGGTCCTTTCTCTATTTCTGGCATAAAAAATGGTGAAATTATTACCACAAAATGGTTTAAACCTTTCACAAAAAAAGAGTTTGTTTCCTTTAATAAAGGAGATTTTGATGCTTATAAAATTGATGCAAATTTAGATATTCCAGAAATTAACAGAAAAAACAACACCTTAAAAACAAAAGGAATGTTTAAAACCTTAGAACCCTTACGCCTCCAATGGTTAGGAAGTATAAAAAATCCCGATAAAACTCAACTATTTTTTACACCAATAGTTGGATTTAATAACAACGATAAATTTATGTTAGGAATGGCATTTTATAATATAACCATTCCTTTTAAGAAGTTTGAATATGTGTTTGCACCGATGTATGGTGTTGGTTCACAGAATATTACAGGATATTTCTCTTCTTTTTACCACCTTATGCCAAATACCTTTTTTCAAGATATTGAAATTGGAGGAAATATTTCTTCTTTTAGCTACACACGTTATCAACCATTAAAAAATATAGCTAACCATTCGTTTGCGTATTACAAAATTGCCCCCGAACTTAACATCAAATTTAAGAAAAGATACGCCACTCAATTTAACCAGAAATACTTTAAATACAGGTATTTAAGCATTACCGAAGAACAAGCAATTTACACGACCGATAATTTACTAAACAAACAATTTTCTACCAAAAATACCAGTTATTATATTAACGATTTTAATTTGGGCGTTACCAACAAACACCCCATTAACCCGTTTAGTGCCAACCTAAATATACAACAATCTAATACCTTTGTTCGATTAAATTTAACAGCTAAATATCGTTTTGCTTATAAAAGACCAAAAACTGGCTTAGCTATTCGCTTTTTTGTTGGACGATTTTTATACAATAAAAATGAAAATTTAAACAACAGGTATAATTTCGGATTAAGCGGCAACTCAGATTACACTTACGACCAAATTTATTTAGATAGAAGTTCTACAGGTGGTATTTTTAGCAATCAAATTACATTAACCGATGGTGGATTTAAAAATTTAGCTTACGCAACGGATTCAAAAAATAATGTGGTAATAGGCAATAAATGGTTAAATGCCATCAATATAAAAAGCAGTTTGTTTTCGCAACACCTTAGTGCTTATTTTGATGCTGGCATAGTTGGTAGTGTGGGTAAAGATTTTAATGGTAACGAAATTGATTTAGTATCTGATATTGCCTACAACTTTGGCATTGCTTTAAACATAGTTCCACACCTATTCGAAATTTATTTTCCCATAAAATCTTCTAGCAAATTTAACCAACTCAACTATGCCGAAAAAATTAGATTTACGCTAAATATCAACTTATTAAATCCTTTTAAATTGGCAAGAAATTTTGATTTGTAAGTAGTGCTTGCACGAAAAAATACTGATATTTCTCTCCTTAACCTTTCCCTAAGAAAAAAATATTATTAAATTTTTTCATATATCTTAAAAATACTATTTACCATGGTTTGCCACGTATATTTTTGTTTTTCTTCCTCTACTCCTTTAATAAATTCGGCTGACCGATTATTTTTATAAAAATCAATTAATGCGTTGGTAACCTCTTTTGCATTGGGCTGCACAACATAGCCAACTTTATGGTGTGGCACAATTTCTTTTAAACCTCCCACATCTGTTACCAACATTGGTTTATTAAAATGATAGGCAATTTGAGTTACGCCACTTTGTGTGGCATGAATGTAGGGTTGCACAATAATATCAGCGGCACAAAAATAATTTACCACTTCTTCATCGGGAATAAATTTTGTAGCTAAAATAATGCTATTTTCTAGTTTATACTGCTTAATTAAATTAAGATATTCTGAATTATCTTCATAAAATTCGCCAGCAATAATCAACTTTATTTTTCCATTATTTAATCTTTTATCGGCAAAAGCTTGTAATAAAATAGCCAAACCTTTGTATTTTCTAATAATCCCAAAAAACAGCATATAGTTAAACGAAGTATCTAAATTTAAGCACTTTAAGGATTCTTCTCTGCTTTTAGCTTGTCCGAAATTATCGTACAACGGATGTGGCGAAAGAATTTTTGGTTTTGTTGTATCAAAGGTATTTAAATCGGTTAATACGTTTTTCGACATGGCAATAAATCCATCAACACTTTTTACAAAATATTTATTGAGTGCATTATCGCCAAATCGTTTTTCGTGTGGGATAATATTATCGACAATTACTATAATTTTGGTGTGTTTATTTTTGCTAATTCTTCGGGCAATTGTTCCAAAACAAGGAGCCATAAAGGGAATCCAATATTTAAAAATAACAATATCGGGCTGTTGTTTTTTAATTTTATTTCCCACTTTTAACCAATTAAATGGGTTAATGGCATTCACTTCTTCTGTTATAATTAATTCTTTTGGTTTTGGACTATCAGAGTATTGAGTTTTTCCCGGAAAGAGTATTTTTGGATATTGAAGTGTAAAAGTGCAAATATTTACCTCCTCTTTATTTTGCATAAATGCTCGGGCTAATCGCTCAATAAAAACGGCAATTCCTCCTCTAAAAGGATAGGCTGTTCCAATAATTGTAATCTTCATCTTTTATAGGGAAGTTCTAAAAATTCATTTCTTTTTCGATAAGATAATTGTTTCGTGTTGGTGAGTTTCTTGAAATTAATTCGCCCAAGAAACCTGCTACAAATAGCAAAGAGCCTAAAATCATAGCGGTAAGCGAAATATAAAAATAAGGATTTTCGGTTACTAAAATTGCTTTTATTCCTTTGCTTAAGCAATAAATTTTAGCTACACCAATGTACATTGCACTTAAAAATCCTACCATAAACATTAACGTTCCTAAAGAGCCAAACAAGTGCATGGGACGTTTGCCAAATTTCGATATAAAGGTAATCGACAATAAATCTAAAAAGCCATTAATAAACCGTTCTAAGCCAAATTTTGTTACGCCATATTTTCTTTCTTGGTGTTGAACAACCTTTTCGGTAATTTTTGTAAAGCCCGCCCAATTTGCTAAAACAGGGATATAACGGTGCATTTCGCCATAAACTTCTATGGTTTTAATTACATCTTTTCGGTAGGCTTTTAATCCACAATTAAAATCGTGTAAATTTTTAACGCCCGACATAGTACGAGTTGCAGCATTAAATAATTTTGTTGGTATTGTTTTGGTTAAAGGGTCGTAGCGTTTCTTTTTCCAACCAGAAACCAAATCCCACCCATCTTCAACTATCATTCGGTACATTGCTGGCAATTCATCAGGGCTATCTTGCAAATCGGCATCCATGGTAAAAACCACTTTGCCTTTTGCTGCTGCAAATCCAACATTTAAACCTGCCGACTTACCATAATTTCTTCTAAACTTAATGGCTTTAATTGCTGTGTGTTGTTGTTGTAGCTCTTCAATAACTTGCCACGATTTATCGGTGCTTCCATCATCAACATAAATTATTTCGAAAGAAAAATTGTGTTCTTGCATCACTTTTTCAATCCAAACACTGAGCTCTTTTAAAGACTCTTCTTCATTAAAAAGAGGAATTACAATTGATATATCTAAATCTTGATTCATAATTGCTCAAAGATAACAAAAGATTATTTTTTTTATTGCTTTAGTGATTAATTAAAAGATATTTCTATTTTTGCAGTGGGCAAGTCTTATACGACCAGCTCCTGCTGAATTTCCCCAGGCTGGGAACAGAGCAAGGATAGGTGGTTGAGCGGTGCGATATAAGTAGCTTGCCCACTTTTTGTTTTCCTATTTTATTCACATTTTTATTTTTTTGTTCACATCTTTATTCGATAAAACTTGTTAAGCTTTCTTATTTTTGACAAAACTTAAAACTAAATAAATGAAATTTTTTATAGATACAGCAAATCTTGAACAAATTAAAGAAGCTCAAGACTTAGGTGTTTTAGATGGCGTAACCACCAATCCTTCACTAATGGCAAAAGAAGGAATAAGTGGTAATGAAAATGTATTTAACCACTACAAAGCAATATGCGAAATTGTTGATGGTGATGTAAGTGCCGAAGTTATTGCTACCGATTTTGAAGGTATGGTTAAAGAAGGTGAGTTTTTAGCCTCATTGCACCCTCAAATAGTGGTAAAAATTCCGATGATTAAAGCGGGTGTAAAAGCCATTAAATATTTTTCTAATAAAGGAATTAGAACCAATTGCACTTTAATTTTTTCGTCAGGACAAGCATTACTTGCTGCAAAAGCAGGTGCTACTTATGTTTCTCCTTTTATTGGCAGGTTAGATGATATTTCTACCAATGGCATTCAATTAATTGAAGATATTCGTTTAATTTATGATAATTTTGATTTTAAAACTGAGATTTTAGCAGCATCAGTTCGCCATACCATGCACATTATTGAGTGTGCCGAAGTTGGAGCTGATGTAATTACTGCTCCGCTAAATGCAATTTTAGGATTATTAAAACATCCTTTAACCGACAGCGGTTTAGCTAAATTTTTAGCCGATCATACAAAGGTTAATTGATAATTGATAATTGATAATTGATAATTGTTAATTGATAATTGATAATTGTTAATTGATAATTGTTAATTGTTAATTGATAATTGTTAATTGAAGTTCTCAAAATAAACCAACTTCAAACCTCAAACCTCAAACCTCAAACCTCAAACTTCAAACCTCAAACTTCAAACCTCAAAC
>CAZVEW010000056.1:0-14770 GCA_964625955.1 uncultured Vicingus sp.
GTTTAAGTGGAATGGATTGGGGGGAAGAGTTAGGCGTAGTTTACCATCTAGAATCTACCGATTTTAGACATCAAATTGTTGTAAAAATAAAAACTATAGATAGAGAAAACCCAACATTTGATTCGGTTTGTGATATATGGAAAACTGCTGAGTTTCATGAAAGAGAAGTTTTTGATTTTTTTGGAATAAAGTTCAACAATCATCCCAATTTAAAACGACTGTTTTTAACAGAAGATTGGAGTGGTTTTCCGCTTAGAAAAGATTATGTAGATGAAATTAATATGATAGTTAAATAAGCATAAATGGAATCAATTGCTGTAAATAACAACATTAAATCGGAAGAGTATTTTATCAATATGGGACCACAACACCCTGCAACACATGGTGTTTTACGTTTGTTGTTAACCATAGATGGTGAAATTATTAAAAAGGTTGATCCAGATTTAGGCTACATTCATCGGTCTATCGAAAAAATGTGTGAACGAGATAGCTATCAGCAAATTGTCCATTTAACCGATCGAATGGATTACCTATCCTCTAATATAAATAACGAAGCAGTTTGCTTAGCTGTAGAAAATGCATTAGAACTTGAAGTCCCAGAACGAGTAAAGGTTATCAGAACAATTATAGGTGAACTAACAAGAATTTCTTCTCACACTTTATGGTGGGGGGTTATGGGAATGGATGTTGGTGCTTTTACCACCTTTTTTTATGGCTTTAGAGACCGTGAAATGATTAACGATATTTTTGAAGAGACTTGTGGTGCTCGTTTAACCATGAACTACAACATTCCTGGTGGTTTAATGTTCGATATTCACCCAAATTTTATTAAAAGAGTAAAAGCATTTGTTGCACATTTTAAAACAAAATTACCAGAATACGATGCCTTATTAACCAACAATGTAATTTTTCAACACAGAACTAAAGGCGTTGGTATTTTAACAAAAGAAGATGCTATATCATTCGGGGCAAGTGGTCCGGTTGGTCGAGCATCTGGTTATTCTTGCGATGTTAGAGTACATCATCCATATAGTGCATTAGATAAAGTTAATTTTAAAGAAGCAATTCGAACAACAGGAGATACTTTGGCTAGATACGAAGTTAGAATAGAAGAAATGTGGGAGTCATTATCCATTATTGAACAATTAATTGATAATATTCCTGAAGGGGATTTTAAAGTTCCCACGAAAGCAGTGATTAAATTACCAAAAGGGGAGTTTTACCAGAAGGTTGAAACAGCAAGAGGAGAATTAGGTGTATATATTGTTAGTACAGGAACTAAAAATGCCTATCGGGTTAAATTTCGATCTCCAGGGTTTTCAAACTTATCGTTGTTAAACCACATTGCTGTTGGAAGTAAAATTGGAGATTTAGTAGCCATTATGGCAACGTTAGATCTTGTAATTCCGGATATAGATAGATAAATTTTAAATTATGTTATTAAGTATAACAACTATTATTCACGAGTGGCTATTCAGCTTAATGCCAGAGAATGTTGCTAGCATCGTTCAAATGGTTTTAATTGCGGTAATTTATTTAACTGGGTTTGCTGTTGCAGGATTGTTTTTAGTCTTAATGGAAAGAAAAATAGCTGCTTGGTTTCAGTTACGAATGGGACCTAACCGAGTGGGATTTTACGGAATAATGCAAACCATTGCAGATGCTTTAAAGCTAGTTTCTAAAGAATTGACCGGAACTACAAGAGCAGATAAATTTTTATACAATTTGGCACCTTATTTTGTTATTGTTTCTGCGTTGTTGGCTTTGAGTGTATTCCCTTTCACTAAAGCATTACAAGCTTTTGATATCAACATAGGAATTTTCTTTTTAATTGCTATTTCATCTATTGGAGTGATAGGAATTTTATTAGCTGGCTGGAGCAGTAACAATAAATTTTCTTTAATAGGAGCTATGCGTAGTGGTGTTCAAACCATTAGTTATGAGCTATCTGTAACCTTATCGTTGTTAACCATGGTTTTAATTACGGGCTCTCTACAACTTTCCGAAATAGTTGAAGTTCAAAAACATGGTTGGTTAATTGTTCAAGGGCATGTGCCTGCGATATTCGCATTTATGATTTACATGGTTGCTGGAACTGCAGAAACCAACAGAACACCTTTTGATTTAGTAGAAGCAGAATCGGAATTAGGAGCAGGTTTTCATACCGAATATTCAGGAATGAAATTTGCCTATTTCTTTTTAGCAGAATTTATTAATATGTTTATTATTGCTGCCATTGCTACTACCGTATTTTTTGGAGCATGGCTATCGCCTTTCGGAATTACAGCATCAATTCCATTGTTGGGCATCGCATGGTTTTTAGTTAAAACATTTATTATTGTATTTTTAATGATGTGGTTTAGGTGGACTTTTCCTCGATTAAGAATTGACCAAATTCTTACATTGGAGTGGAAATACTTACTCCCATTAAACTTGCTAAACTTGCTAATAATGGCCGTAGTTGTGTGGCTTAAATTAACAATTCAATTTTAATATGAGTTATTTTTCAGACATATATAAAGGTGTAAAAACGTTGCTGACGGGAATGAAAATAACCGGAAAGTATTTTTTACACGCACGAAAAGAAATAATAACACAACAATATCCTGAAAATAGAGAAACACTTAAAATGTTCGAGCGTTTCCGTGGTGAAGTAATTATGCCTCATGATGAAAACAATGAACATAGATGTACTGGTTGTCAATCTTGTGAAATAGCTTGTCCAAATGGTTCTATTGAAATTATTTGGGATAGATTGGTTAATGAGGCTACAGGTAAAAAGAAAAAAACGATTGATAAACACATTTACCATTTAGGCATGTGTACCATGTGTGGTTTATGTATAAAAGCTTGTCCAACAGAAGCAATAGTTTGGGGGCAAAACTTTGAAAATTCAGTTTATGACAGACAATACTTAGATAGGGTTTTAAATAAACCTGGGTCAAAAGTAAAAGATGGAATAGAAGATTAAAAGATAATATTATGGAAAGAATTATATTTTACATTTTAGCGATTATCATCCTAGTTTTTGCTTTCATTTCGGTGAGTAGCCGAAAAATGCTTCGTTCAGTAGTTTATTTGTTATTTGCCTTAATTGGTATTGCAGGAATCTATTTTTTAATTGATTACAATTTTTTGGCAGGTATTCAGCTTACGGTATATGCAGGAGGAATTATTGTATTAATGATATTTTCAGTACTCTTAATCCATCACATAGAAATGGAATTAGAAGTTGCCAAAACAATAAAAAAAGTAATTACTGCTTTGGCTTGTTTGGTTGGCTTAGGTGTCTTTTTAATTAGTATTTACAGCTATCCTTTTCACGCAATAGAAAACACCAATACAACAACCATTAATGAAATTGGTAAAGGATTTTTAAGCTACGGAGCGGGTGGATATATTCTTCCATTTGAAGTGATTAGTGTGTTGTTGCTTGCTGCAATGATTGGAGCTATTGTAATTGCCAAAGGAAATAAATTAACAGATAAAAATTAACGCATTATGATTGCTGGAATTAGCATATACGAAATCCTTACTCTAACCTCTATCTTGTTTTTTATTGGCGTGTATGGATTTATTACTCGAACTAATTTAATTTCAATTTTAATTTCTGTCGAATTAATTTTAAATGCATCGGTCATCAATTTTGTGGTCATTAACAAATATCTATTTCCTGATGTATTGCAAGGGGTGTTCTTTTCTATTTTTATTATAGCTGTTGCTGCTGCAGAAACTGCCCTAGCTATTTCTATAATAATTAACTTATATAAACAAATAAACTCTGTTGAAGTTAAAGACACAGAAACCATGAAATATTAAGTAATAAAAAGACAAGAATTTAAATTATAAAAAATGGATTTTAGTTATACCATATATATTCCGTTAATTCCCTTGGCACTTTTTGTGTTATTAGGATTATTTAGCAAAAAAATTCCGCCTTCCATTTCTGGATGGATAGGCTCTTTAGGCTTAGGCACAGCTTTTATTTTATCACTTTATACTGCTTATCATTATTATAGTGGGGCTAAAGTAGATGGTGTATTTCAAACATTTACCTACAAAAGTACTTGGCTAATATTCTCAGATAAATTGCAAATGGATATGGGGGTTTTAATCGACTCTATTTCTGTAATGATGTTAGTGATTGTTACCGCTATTTCATTTATGGTGCATGTATATAGCAGGGGATATATGAAAGGGGATGATGGTTATACCCGTTTTTTTTCTTACTTGGCTTTATTTAGCTTTTCCATGCTTGGATTGGTGTTAGCTACTAACCTATTTCAAATGTATATTTTTTGGGAATTGGTTGGAGCCTCCTCCTTTTTATTAATCGGTTACTACTATACCAAACCATCAGCCGTTGCAGCAGCAAAAAAAGCATTTATTGTTACCCGTTTTGCCGATTTAGGTTTCTTAATAGGGATTTTAGTTGTTAGCTTCTATTCTGGCACTTTTGATTTTGGTGAATTAAATAGTTTAGAAGGGAACGTTATTACCAATTGGGCAGCAACTTCCTTTATGGGATTATCTGTTTTTACATGGGGATTACTGTTAATCTTTATGGGTGGTGTAGGAAAATCAGCGATGATGCCATTTCATATTTGGTTACCAGATGCGATGGAAGGTCCAACACCAGTTTCAGCATTAATACACGCAGCCACAATGGTAGTTGCTGGTGTATATTTAGTCGCTCGTTTGTTTCCCATGTTTTATTTTGTTGAAGATGGATTCGCATTAGATTTTGTCGCTTATATTGGTGCCATTTCTTCCTTAGTTGCAGCAGTTATTGCGGTAACACAAACCGATATAAAAAGAGTGTTGGCATTTTCTACCATGTCGCAAATTGGCTACATGATTTTGGCATTAGGAGTCTCAAAATATGAAGGAAATGAAGGATTAGGTTACATGGCTTCCATGTTTCATTTGTTTACGCACGCCATGTTTAAAGCCTTACTTTTCTTAGGTGCTGGTTCAGTTATTCATGCCA
The DNA here is from genome assembly GCA_964625955.1 of uncultured Vicingus sp. GTDB lineage: Bacteria > Bacteroidota > Bacteroidia > Flavobacteriales_E > Vicingaceae. The sequence continues at coordinate 4,991 of CAZVEW010000056.1, forward strand.
TCCATAGCAACGAATTAGAAGATATGGGAGGTTTGCGAAAATACATGCCTATCACCCACATTACTTTTCTTATAGCTGCTCTATCTATTGCTGGTTTTCCGGGATTTGCTGGATTCTTTAGTAAAGATGAAATTTTAGCAGCAGCATTTGAAAGCAATATGCTTATTTATGTAAGCAGTGTTATTGTAGCAGGTTTAACCGCTTTTTATATGTTCCGTTTGTATTTTGGAATTTTTTGGGGTAAGGATAAAAAATACGACCATCTTCCTCACGAATCTCCATTAACAATGACTATACCTCTTATCTTGTTAGCAATTATGAGTGTCTTTGGTGGATACATTCCATTTAGCGAATATATTTCTGCAGATAGGATGTCTTTTACTTCTCATCTAGACCTTCCATTAGCAGCAATTGCATCTACTCTTGGAATTATTGGAATTATTATTGCTTATGTTTTCTATAAAAAAGAAAACAATTTACCTGAAAAAGCTACTCAAGTATTTGGTGCATTTTACAAATGGACATTTCATAAATTCTATTTTGATGAAATCTATTTTTTTGTAACAAAAAAAATAATATTTGGATTAGTAGCTCAACCAATCGCTTGGTTTGATAAATATGTTGTTGATGCTTTTATGCGTGGAATTGGAAATGGTACTATGCTTTTTTCTCATCAAATAAAAGGAGCACAATCAGGAAAAGTTCAAGATTATGCCATGGCATTTGTTGGTGGTGGAGTTGTACTCGCTATGGTCGTTTTTTATATATGGATTAACTAAAAAATAATAAAATTGTTTTTAGTGTTTTGAGATTTGAAATTTAAAAAAATATGGATATTTTATCACTTTTTGTAATAGTCCCAATTTTAACCGTTTTAGCGTTATTTTTTGCTAAAAATTTAAAACAAGCACGGGTAGTATCATTAATAGGAATGACTGTTCAGTTTGGGATGTCTATCAATTTGATTTTTGCTTATGTAAAAGAGCGATCTGTTAATAGCGATGTTATGGTTTTTACCAAAGATGCACTTTGGTTCGGAACATTTAACATTCATTACAGTATTGGTGTTGATGCTATTTCTGTTGTGATGATTGCCTTAACCGCCATAGTAGTTTTAGCGGGTGTTTTTATCTCTTGGAAAATAGATGATTTACCTAAAGAATTCTTTGTTTCTTTAATTGTATTAGCATCCGGAGTATTTGGATTTTTTATCTCAACAGATTTGTTTACCATGTTCGTTTTTTACGAAATAGCGGTAATTCCAATGTATTTATTAATAGGTATATGGGGCTCAGGACCAAAAGAAAATTCAGCAATGAAATTGACCTTGATGTTAATGGGTGCTTCTGCACTATTGTCGGTAGGAATTTTCGGTATTTATTTTAACTCAAATGCTGATGGTGGAGCATTAACTTTCAATATTTTTGAAATAGCAAAAGTGCATATTCCAGTTGCTGCTCAAAATATATTTTTTCCACTCGTTTTCATTGGATTTGCTGTAATTGGAGCCTTGTTTCCTTTTCATACTTGGTCACCTTCTGGTCACGCATCTGCACCAACAGCAGTTTCTATGTTGCATGCAGGTGTTTTAATGAAATTAGGTGGTTATGGCGTATTTAGAATTGCCATGTTTCTACTCCCTCTTGGAGCAATAACATGGACTAATTTCTTTTTGGTGCTAGCCGCTATTGGTGTAATATATGGAGCTTTTGGTGCTGTTAGGCAAAAAGATTTAAAATATGTTAACGCTTATGCCTCTGTGAGTCACTTAAGTTTGGTGTTATTTGCCTTATTAATGTTAAACAAAACAGCTTGGACTGGTGCAATTATTCAATCTTTATCACACGGATTGTTAACCGCTTTGTTTTTTGCTTTAATTGGGATGGTTTATGGAAGAACTCATACCAGAGAAATTTCTAAACTAGGTGGTTTAATGAAAATTTTACCTTTTATAGGAGCAGTTTATGTAATTACTGGATTAGCCTATTTAGGATTGCCTGGATTTAGTGGGTTTGTGGCTGAAATGAATATTTTTGTTGGTGCTTTTGAACACCCCGATATGTTCCATAGAGTCATTACTATTATAGTTGTTTCATCCATAGTTGTTACTTCTGTTTATATTTTAAGAATGGTAGGAAAAATTATGATGGGACCTGTATCAGATGATTCATATAATGAATTACCTAAAGCAGCTTGGTACGAAAAAGTTGGTTTAGTGTTACTAATGATTCCTGTACTAATTATTGGAACAATGCCATTAGGATTAAGTGAAATGATAAAAGCAAGTATTCAACCGTTTTTAGAACGGTTACTCTAAAATTTAAGAAATATGAACTTAGAAAGTTTTCTATTAATGCGTTCAGAAATCGGGTTGTTGGCAATTATTGTATTGTTAGTAATTTTCGAGATATTCGCTAACAAAGAACAAAAAGCAGCCATAATTCCATTAGCTATATGGCTTTTAGTAATAAATATTTTACTCAGTTTTTTACCTTTTACCGCAGGCAAACTATTTGGCGGAATGTTTAACACAAATCCATTATTAAATTTATTTAAAACCATATTAAGCATTGGCGTTTTAATTTTATTACTACAATCTGCCGACTGGTTAAAAGAAAAAGTGGTAGCCGAAAATAAAGCAACAGAATTTATCATACTGCTTTTATCCTCTTTATTGGGTGCATTTTATATGATTTCTGCTGGCGATTTTTTAATGTTTTATATCGGATTAGAATTAACAACACTTCCTGTTGCAGCGCTTGTTGCCTATGAAACCTATAAACGAAAATCTGCTGAAGCTGGGGTTAAATATATTTTATCATCTGCATTAGCTTCTGGTACTGCAATATTTGGGATTTCATTGTTGTATGCCACCACAGGAACACTATTTTTTGATGCTTTTGCCGAAGTCTTAACCATTTCTAATCTTTCAATTTTAGGGTTTATCTTGTTCTTTTCAGGATTGGCATTTAAAATCTCTTTAGCACCATTTCATTTTTGGACTGCTGATGTTTATGAAGGAGCTCCAATAAATGTAGCTTCTTATTTATCTGTTATTTCAAAAGGTGCAGCGGTTGTTATTTTAATGATTGTACTATTTACAGCCTTTAAAACCTTAATACCCGTTTGGAATAAAATTATTTACATCGTTGCCATTGCCACCATGTTTGTTGGTAACCTCTTTGCATTAAGACAGCAAAACATGAAACGTTTTTTAGCCTACTCGTCTATTGCTCAAGCGGGTTTTATTTTATTAGGATTATTATCTGCTGACCAATTAGGCTCTGCTGTGGTAGTTTATTTTGTTGCCGTTTACATCTTTTCTAACTTAGGAGCTTTTGGGGTTGTACAAGCCATTTCATCAGCCTCTAACAAAGAAAATATTGATGATTATGAAGGATTATACAGAACCAATCCTAAATTAAGTTTATTGATGATGTTGGCTTTGTTTTCATTGGCAGGGATTCCTCCATTAGCAGGGTTCTTTGGTAAATTCTTTTTATATGCCGCAGCAGCTAGTCAAGGTTATTATGTATTGGTTTTTATTGGCGTTGTAAATGCAACCATTGCCTTGTACTATTACTTATTAGTAGTGCGAGCAATGTTTTTGAGAAAAAATCCAGATGCAATACCTTATTTCAAAAGTAAAATTTATATGAAAATTGGTTTACTAATGGCTGCTATTGGTATTTTAATTGCAGGTTTGTATAGCCCTTTTTATGATTATATATTTTCTATCAGTAATAGTTTTTAAATTAATTAAGTATGACGTTAGGCGGAAAACATTTATTTGGAAGTATAGGCGAAACAAGGGTAACCTTTATTGAAAAAAAAATTGATGAAAACAGAAAAGATTTCTTAAAAAAACTGTTAGAACACAATGGATTAGAAGTGGTAATTGATAAACTTGTAGTAAAAAATATAGAAGAAGATCCACAATTATATACCGTAGGTGTTACTGATATGACTTTTAACCCAACCATAGCGGTTTTTGAACGAAAATTAAAAACTTTTAACAATAAAAAAGTAACACAAGATTATTGGCTGCAACGTAGCGAAGATGTACCTCCCCAATATTGGAAAAACGATTAAAATTTATTTTGATATCAACTACAAGAAAGATTAGTGTTTAGCACTATACATTCCTCGTATTATCACTTTTTGTAATTCTCTTTTTAAGATTAAATCTGTAATTATTTCATCTGTATCGGCTTGTTGATGAGTTTTTAGTGTGCGATTTAAAAACTCATCATCAATATCAATTCTATAAAGAAGAGCTAATAATTTAGGGTAATCATCGTTAAGCATATCGTTAATTAGTGGTAAAATTTGTGCAAATAATTGCTGATAAGGTGTAATATCTTTCGCAACAAATTGAATATCGAAACTAAACCAATTAAAATCTTTTTTAATTTGTGATACCACTTTTTCTAATAAATCAGCTCTATTGTAATAAGGGCTAAGATTACTAAGTGTTGGAAAATCCATTGTGTTAAATGTTAAGTAATATTTCTTCAGGATTTTTTCCGCCAAAGATAATGGAATTAGGATTTTCTAGCATTTCTTTAACTGTTTTTAAAAATCCTACCGATTCTTTGCCATCAATAATTCTGTGATCGTAAGAAAGTGCCAAATACATCATTGGTCGAATTTCTACTTTTCCATTAATGGCAACAGGTCGTTCTACAATATTGTGCATGCCTAAAATAGCACTTTGTGGTGGGTTAATAATGGGAGTGCTCATCATTGACCCAAACACCCCTCCGTTGGTAATGGTAAATGTTCCTCCTTCCATATCGGCAATATCAATTTTACCATCTCTCGCTTTTATGGCTAATCGTTTAATTTCTGCTTCAATTTCTGCTAAGCTCATTTGCTCGGCATTTCTTAACACGGGCACCAATAATCCTTTTGGAGAACTTACCGCAATTCCGATATCTGCATAATCGTAAGAAATGGCATAATCTCCATCTATCATTGAGTTAATCGAAGGAAATAAGTGAAGAGCTTCGGTAACGGCTTTGGTAAAAAATGACATAAAACCTAAGTTTACGCCATGTTTTTCTTTAAATAATTCTTTATATTTTTTACGAATATCCATGATGGGTTTCATATCTAACTCGTTAAAAGTGGTGAGCATGGCAGTTTCATTTTTAACGGCAACTAATCGTTTAGCTACTTTTCTTCGTAACATGCTCATTTTTTGTGTATTATTTTCTCGTGTTCCTCCCCAACCCAAAGTTGATTTGGTATTTATGCCACTTGTAAAATAAGTTTCAATATCGTGTTTGGTAATTTTTCCATTGCTCCCTGTTGGTTGTATTTTACTGATATTGATGTTGTTATCTTTAATCATTTTTTTAGCCACAGGTGTTGCTTTTATAGCTATTTGTTGCTGTTTTGGAGCAGGATTAGGAAGAGGTTCTGCTTTTGTTTTCTCAACTTTAAGCACTTCAACCTCTTCATTTTTGCTTATAAAATTAGCGGGTTTTTTGGCTTGTGTATCAATTAAGCACACCACACTACCAACAGCTACAGCTTCGCCTTCATCTGCTTTAAGCGTAATAATTCCACTTTCTTCGGCAGGTAATTCTAAGGTTGCTTTATCAGAATCTATTTCGGCAATGGCTTGGTCTTTTTCAACATAATCACCACTATCTACTAACCATTGGGCTATTTCTACTTCTGTAATCGATTCGCCCGGAGAAGGCACTTTCATTGCTAAAGCCATAATTTAATTGAGTTTGATGTATGATAATTTGTTTTTTTTAACGTTAAATACTTTATTTAAAATTTCGTTGTGCCTAATAGCATGCGTTTTAGAAGACCCTGTTGCTGGTGCACCGCTTTCGCTTAGCGAAATAACTTGCAAGTGGGTAGATTTGCAATGTCTTAAAATATAAGACCATGCACCCATATTTTCTGGTTCTTCTTGCGCCCAAATGTGTTTTTTAGCATTTTTATATTTTGCAATTATTTTTTCTATCTGTTTTATTGGAAGTGGATAAAGTTGCTCTAATCTTATAAGTGCAACATTGTTTGTGTTTTCAAGTGCTTCTTTTTTAGCTAATAAATCGTAATAAATTTTTCCTGTACAAAAAACAACCGTATCAATACTTTTTACTTTAGCTGTTGCATCATCAATTACTTCTTTAAAAGTGCCTGTTGCCATTTCATTAATTGTAGAAACACATTTTGGGTGACGCAGCAAACTTTTAGGAGTAAATATAACGAGGGGTTTTCTAAAATCCCAATACAATTGTCTGCGTAAAATATGAAAAAAATTAGCGGGGGTTGAGCAGTTGGCAACTTGCATATTGTTTTCGGCACACAGTTGTAAAAACCGCTCCATTCTGCCGCTGGAGTGTTCTGCTCCTTGTCCTTCGTAACCATGAGGAAGCAGTATAACAATGCCATTTTGGGTTTTCCATTTTTCTTCGGCAGCACTTAAAAGTTGGTCAAAAATAATTTGAGCACCATTGTTAAAGTCGCCAAATTGTGCTTCCCAAATTGTTAAACCCTTGGGAGTTGCCATGCCATAGCCATATTCAAATCCCATTACGGCATATTCTGATAATAAGGAGTTATAAATATGGAGTTGTGCTTGTGTTTTAGAAATATGATTTAATGGAATATATTCTTCTTCCGAGTCAGCTACTTTAACTACAGCGTGGCGATGAGAAAAAGTGCCTCGTTCAACATCTTGACCAGAAAATCGAATTGGGTAACCCTCTTCGAGTAACGAGCCATAGGCAAGTAATTCGCCCGAAGCCCAATCTAAAGTTACTGCGTTATTTATCATTTTTAGGCGATTTTCGTACAGACGGGTAATTTTTCTGATGTAATTTTTATTGTCGGGTAAGGTGCTAATTTTTTTACCTATTTCAAGTAATTTTTGTTTGTTAACTCCTGTTTGTGGAGATTGATTAAAGCTGTTTTCATTGCTGTAATTAATTCCTTCCCAAGTGGTTTTTAAAAAACGAGTTATTGTGGCTTTTTTAATTTCTTTAGCATCTCCTAATCTATTCTGTAATAGGCTGTTAAAACTTTGTTCTAGTGTTTTTTCTTCTTGTTTACTAATAATGCCATCATTAATTAATTTATTTAAATAAATATCTCTAGGGTTAGGGTGTTTGCTAATGGCTTTATAAAGTAAAGGTTGTGTAAAACGAGGTTCATCGCCCTCATTATGCCCGTATTTTCGGTAACCTAAAATATCAATAAATACATCTTTTTTAAATTTTTGACGATAGGCTAAAGCTATTTTTACAGTTTGAATAACGGCTTCAACATCATCGCCATTAACATGAAAAACGGGACATAAAGTAACTTTTGCCACATCGGTGCAATAGGTACTCGACCTTCCGTCTAAGTAATTGGTGGTAAATCCTATTTGATTGTTAATTACAATGTGTACGGTGCCACCAACTTTATAGGCATCTAATTGTGCCATTTGAACCAATTCATAAACAACTCCTTGTCCAGCTATGGCAGCATCTCCATGAATAATGATGGGAATAATTTTAGCTGAATCTTTTAAATAGGTATCTATTTTTGAACGTGTAATTCCCTCAACCACAGGAGATACTGTTTCTAAATGCGAAGGGTTTGGGGCTAATGTTAGGTGAATATTTTTGCCATTATCTGCTTTTATGTTGCACGAATATCCTAAATGGTATTTTACATCGCCATCAAAAATATTGTCTTCATATTCTTTGCCTTCAAATTCGCTAAAAATATTTTCATAAGTTTTATTAAAAATATTTGCCAACATGTTTAAGCGTCCTCGGTGTGCCATTCCCACAATAAATTCTTGAATTCCTAATTCAGCACCTTTTTCAATAAAAGCATCAATGGCAGGAATTAAGGCTTCGTTTCCTTGTAGAGAAAAACGTTTTTGACCCACAAACTTTTTGTGTAAAAATTGTTCAAAAACAACTGCCTGATTTAACTTGTGTAAAATGTGTTTTTTTTCTTCTTTATTGAATTGAGCCCTATTTTCTATTTCAATTTTATTTCTAATCCATGCTATTTCTTTTGGTTGTCGAATATACATGTACTCAATACCAATTGATTGGCAATAAGTTGCTTTGAGGTGAGTAATAATATCTTTAAGTGTGGCTGCTCCTATTCCTATTTCGTTTCCTGCCTGAAACACAGTGGCTAAATCGTTGGTATTTAATCCATAATTTTCAATGGCTAAGGTGGGGGTGTATGTTCGTCTAATTCTAACAGGGTTGGTTTTGGTAAACAAATGACCTCTTTTTCTGTAGCCATCAATTAAGTTTATTACTTTAAATTCTTTATTAAAACCTTCAGGAACTTCTTCGGTATCGTAATTTTTTCTTGCAAATTCAAAGCCTTCAAAGAATTTTTTCCAGCCCTCTGCAACGTTTGTTGGGTTTTGTAGGTATTGTTGGTAATAATCTTCTATTACTGCTCCATCGGCATTACTCAGGTAGGAGTGTTTATCCATTGTTTATTGTTGATAAATTGAATGGCAAAAGTAATAATTATCTGTTTTGTTTAGTAAAAAATAGTGACAATAAAAATGACAAGCATCATAAAATAAAAATTTTCTTTAAAAAGTTACATTTAAAGTTTAATGCATACATTTTTAGGCTCGGTAAAAAACTCGAAAGCATGGAAACCACCTTCTCTGCCAACGCCAGAATTTTTAACCCCACCAAAAGGGGTTCTTAAATCTCTTAATAACCAACAATTTACCCACACAATGCCCGTATGTAATTTTGCAGCAACAGTATGTGCTTTGGTTAAATTTTCCGTCCAAACAGTAGCAGCTAAACCATATTTAGTGCTGTTTGCCATCATCAAGACTTCCTCTTCGGTATTAAAAGGCATAATGGTTACTACTGGTCCAAAAATTTCTTCTTGGTTGGTTCTGCAATCAAAAGTTAAGCCTTCAATTATTGTAGGAGCAATGTAATAGCCATTTGCCAATTCACCTGCTAATTTTACCTGATGACCACCCGTTAAAACAGTTCCGCCTTCTTCTTCCGCAATTTTAACGTAACTCAATACTTTTTCCATGTGTGGCTGAGATACCACTGCCCCTAAATTAGTGTCAATTTCAAGAGGGTTACCTACTTTAAGTTTTTTGACTTTTGCTACAAATTCTGTTTTAAATTTCTCGTAAATGCCACGTTGCACAAATATTCTAGAACCACACAAACATATTTGTCCTTGGTTGGCAAAAGAAGAATGTACCGTTGTTTTTAGGGCTTTATCAAAATCACAATCATCAAAAATAATGTTAGGATTTTTACCGCCTAACTCTAAACTCAATTTTTTAAACATGGGCCCGGCAGTACGCATAATTTCTGCACCAGTAACCGTTCCTCCAGTAAAAGAAATTACAGGAATATCGGGGTGTTTGGTAATGGCTGCACCTACTTTATGTCCTAAGCCATGCACAATGTTTAGCACTCCTTTTGGCAAACCTGCTTCCATACATAACTCTGATAAAAGGTACGCTGTAAAAGGAGTTACCTCAGATGGTTTTGCTACTACCGTATTACCAATAGCCAAAGCAGGAGCAATTTTCCAAGTAAATAAATATAAGGGTAAATTCCATGGCGAAATACATCCGCAAACACCAATAGGTTCGCGTAACGTATAATTTATAGCCATATCTTCCATGGCATGAGATTCTGATGCGTAATGCAACACACCAGTAGCATAAAAATTAAAATTAGCTGCTGCTCTCGGAATATCTACCGTACTTGCCAATTTTAAAGGTTTTCCGTTGTCACGAGATTC
>CAZVEW010000057.1:0-14742 GCA_964625955.1 uncultured Vicingus sp.
AATAGCTAAGGCTATTCATGAAAATTTGTGCCTTGCATCTTATTCATTACCTTCGTTTTTTGAAAGAAATGGATTTTTAGAAATCCCCTTAAAGAAGTCAAAGAGACCAATTGTTGCCCCTTCATACACAAAGGAAATAGGCATACCAGTACTGTTAAAAACTTTATCATCTTAAAAATTTAAATAAAAGTAAAGTAAATTTATTAAATCATTTTACCGATAATAAAATTAGGTGCAACTTTCTAAAACTTTAAGGCGTCTTTTACACTAATTCAGTATATTTGGAGATTTTTTAAACTTAATTATGAGAAAATTTACTTTGCTATTAGTCCTTTTTTGTATTGGGACAGTTTATTCTTACGCTTCCCACTTAATGGGAGGAGAAATTACTTATATAAATGTTGGTGGTAATAATTATGAAGTTACTTTAATTGTTTATAACGATTGTTCTGGAGCTACAACATCTGGAAATAGTCAGGTTATTCACTATAAATCGGCAAGCTGTGGTATTAATACTAGCAAAACACTTTCTCTTTTTGGTTCTCCAACAGATGTGTCTCAAATTTGCCCCTCTGCCATATCAACATGTAGCGGAGGAAGCAACCCCGGGGTTTCTCAAAGGGTTTACAAAGGTATTATTTCTTTGCCACCGTGTACTGATTGGATAATTTATTGGACTTCTAATGCAAGAAATGGAGCTATAACTAATTTAGTTAATCCACAAGTTGATTTCTATATTCAAGCTACACTTAATAATGTTGTAGGAGCTTTTAATAATTCACCTCAATTTTTTACCTTACCAATACCTTTTATGTGTGCAAACCAATTATACATTTTTAACCATGGGGCTTCCGATTTAGATGGTGATTCAATATACTACAACCTTACAACACCCCTAACAGGGACAACCCCTCCTGGCATACCCATGACTTTTTCAGGTACTTACACCGTTAATCAACCCATATCAACAACAAGTGGAATAAACTTAAATCAGCAAACAGGAGAAATGTGCTTCACGCCAAATATTGCTCAATTTGCAGTAGTTTCCGTTCTTGTATCAGAATATAGAAATGGTATTTTAATAGGAACACAAATTAGAGAAATGCAAATTATTGTTAATGGATCTTGTAACAACCAACCTCCAATTGCTGGTGGTATTGCTACTAATTGTGGAGGTGTAGGAGGAATGGTTATAACAAAACAAGGACCTAATGTTACCCAAGTCGATTCTAACTCAATAATTATGTGTCCAAACGATACCATTTGTTTTAGCGTAAGTTTTTCTGATTTAGATATTGGAGATAACGTTACTATTACCTCTAACGTTGCCACAGCTATACCTACAGCTTCGTTTTCTATAACAGGTAATGGAACACCAAACGCTGTAGCCTCTTTTTGCTGGGTACCAACCCCGTTAGATTCTGGTTTAAATGTATTTACTATTCAAGCAAGAGATGACCAATGCCCTATCTCTGCCATATCTACATTTACTTATGATATTACTATTTTTGACGAGCCTTATGCTGGTAACGATGTTTTTATATGCAATACTCCAGGAGTGGATTCTGTTCAATTACAAGCAACTGGTGGAATTAGCTATGTTTGGACAATACTCTCTGGCGATACGGACACTACTCATTTATCTTGTATAAATTGTGATAATCCAATAGTTTTTCCAGATTCAACAACTACCTATCTGTTAACGAGTGGAGGAGCATTTTTGTGTAATAATACAGATACGATAACTGTTTTTGTAGGACAAGTACCCAAGCCACTTTTAAATGACACCTCCTTTTGTGCAGGATTAAGCGTACCATTAGATGCAGGTCTTGGTTTTGGGTCAATGCCTTACGATTCCTTATTTTGGAACGGATCGGCAACAGCTTCAGGTCAAATTAATACTGTAAATCAACCAGGCACGTATTATGTTACCGTGTGGCAAGGCGGTTGTTCTGTTAATTCCGATACTGTTAGTATAATTCAAAACCCTTTGCCTGTTCCAAACATTACAGGAAATTTCCATTATTGTAGAACAGATAGCACCACTTTAACCGTTACCAATTCTTTTGTAAGTTATTCATGGTCACCATCTAACGATACCTCAAACACTGCTTTTGTTGGCAATGGAATACACGCTGTTACTGTTGTAGATACAAACGGGTGTATAGGAACTAAAAGTCAACTTGTAACAAGCTCCGACCCACAAGTTGCTATTTTTGGTGTAGATACCATTTGTCCAGATTCTAGTATTTTTATTACCTCATCACCTATTAATTTCACAACTTATTCGTGGTCAAATGGTGATTCTACAGCTTTAACAACAGCTTCTCCAGGTTCAATCACCTTAATTGTCGCTGACAGTTACGGTTGTACAGATACTGCTACTGCAACAATATACCCAAGACCAGTACCAAATGCCGCTTTTACCATTGACCCTAAAGATTTAGGAAGTACAGATATGGATATTATTTTTACAGATAATTCAACAGGAAGCCCTGTTTTTTGGAATTGGAATTTTGGTGATAATCAGGCAAGTGTTATTCAAAACCCCACACATATCTATTCAGACCAAGGAACATACAACATTACTTTAACTATTAAAAACCAATATGGATGTACCGATTCAATAACAAATAGCTACTTTATTTTAGATGGTATAATTATTCCAAATGTTTTTACACCTAATGGAGATGGTTCTAACGATAATTTAGTGTTTAAAAACCTTGAGTTTGTTGAAAATAACGTACAAATTTACGATAGATGGGGAAATAAAGTTTTTGAACAAGCCAATTATAAAAATGATTGGAATGGAGGTAATCTACACGAAGGTACTTATTTTTATATCTTAGGAGTTGTATTGCCAGGCTCAACAGAAACAAAAACTTTTAAAGGAACCATAACTTTACTCAAATAGAAAGTATTTCAATTGTGAGATGTAAAAAGAAAAAGAGTGAGACATTCAATTAAAGGCAACTATTATATAATTTTACCGTCTTTAACTGCGTTAAATCGTTTATTTTAAGATAGTTTGCAACTAACATATGAAAAAAGTATTTTTTACAATAGTATTGTTGCTTGTAATTTCAGCTAACTCCTTTGCATCGCACGTAATGGGAGCAGATATTACTTACACTTGTTTAGGCAATAATGTTTATGAAGTTACCCTTACACTCTACAGAGATTGTAGTGGGTCAACCATTGGAACAAGCCCTCAGACTGTCAATTTTTCTTCTTCGTGCAGCACACTAACAGCATCTTTAGCGTATGTTAGTACCACAGATGTATCGCAACTATGCCCTACTGCACTATCAACTTGTAACGGAGGAACAGAGCCCGGAACAGAGCAATATGTTTTTAGAGGTCAAGTAACCCTACCTCCTTGTGCCGATTGGATTATGAGTTGGGATTTATGTTGCAGAAACAGTGCAATAACAAATTTAGTTAGTCCAAGTTCACAAAGTTTGTATGTACAGACAACGATGAATAGTATTGCTGCACCATGCAATAATTCTCCTCAATTTTTAACCATACCTACTCCTTATTTATGTGCTAACAACCTATCTATATATAATCATGGTGCAACTGATTTAGATGGTGATTCTTTGTATTATTCTCTTGCTAATCCGTTAACTACACCAGGACCTCCAGGTTCACCAATAGCTTTTAGTACAGGATATTCGCTTTTACAACCCATGATTACCACCGCAGGCATAAATCTTAACCAAACAACAGGCGAAATGTGTTTTACCCCATCTATGGGGCAAATTGCTGTTGTTTCCATTCTTATTCAAGAATTTAGAAATGGCGTACTTATTGGTTCTATCATTAGAGAAATGCAAGTTATTGTTGACCCAAGTTGTACCAATCAAAACCCTACAACTGGTGCTGCTGCCACCTGTGGAGGTGCAGGTGGTATGACGATTACGCAACAAGGACCTACCGTTACTCAAATTGATGGTAATTCTTTAATGATGTGCCCAAATGATAATGTATGTTTTGATATTAATTTTTCAGACCCCGATGGCAACAACATTACCATAAACTCAAATGTAGCTACAGGAATACCCACTGCCACTTTTACGGTAGTTAATAATGGCACACCAAACCCAGTAGCCACATTTTGTTGGACACCCACCCCATTAGATTCAGGATTAAATGTTTTTGCTGTTACGGCCACCGATGATGCCTGCCCAATTATTGGCATGCAAACTTTTGCTTACGATATTACCATTTTTGACCAACCTTACGCTGGTCCTGACCAAACGATTTGTGGACCACAATCTGCACAATTATCAGCCTCTGGAGGAGCAGGATATAATTGGTCTGTCCTTTCTGGCGACCCAATAGTTGTAGGGACTAATTTTAGTTGTAATCCCTGTACAAGTCCTTTAGCAACACCATCGGTAACAACAACTTACTTGCTCACCAGTTCGCTATCGGCAGCGTGTGTTAATACAGATACTGTTGTGGTAAACGTTGTCCCCGATTTTACAATTACAACAACTACAGATACTACAATTTGCGATTTTTTACCTGTTAATATTGGTGTACAAACCAACCCAGCAGGTGGATATACCGTAAATTGGACACCAGCGGCAACACTAAATAATGCTGCCATTCTGAACCCCATTGCTAGTCCTTTGGCTACCACAACCTACACCGCAACAATTACATCACCTTTTGGTTGTACAAAAACAGATTCTGTAGTTATTAATGTTAACCCTCCACCCTCGCTAACATTAGTGCCTGGCGATACCACTATTTGTGCAGGTTCGTCCTTAAATTTTGATGTGAATTCTACTTGCGATTACACCCTCGAAATGTTTGATAGTTTTGGTGATGGTTGGAACGGACAAAGTATTTCTATTTACGAAAATGGCGTGCTTATAGGTACTTATACGGTTTCATCAACAAATAATGGAGGAAGTTGGAACACAGTAACTGTTCCCATCACAAATGGATCAACAATTACCATCGTTTATAATACGGGAAGTTTTCAATCAGAATCTTCTTTTAACCTAATAGATGGTACAGGAGCAACGCAATTTACTGTTACACAAGGAGGAATGAGTGGTTGGGTTGATGCAAGCACTGTTTTTACAGGTATTGCAAATTGTGGACCAACACTTAGTAATTATAGTTTTTCATGGTCTCCAATAGCAGGTTTATCAACATCAACCATTGCCAACCCTGTTGCTACACCAACGGCAACAACAACTTATGTGGTTACACTCACTGATGTAAGTGGCTGTGCTGTAAATCGACAACAAACAATAACCGTTGTTCCTGATTATACTTTAAACTCTACACAAAGTGATACTAGTGTTTGCTTGGGTTCAACAGTTAATTTTAATACTATTCCCTCTCCTTCTGGAAGTTACACTTATTCTTGGACTCCTGCTAACATTATGAATAACCCTAATATTGCCAATCCAGTGGCAACATTTACAACTCCGGGAGTAAATATGATCATTGTAGATGTAGATAATGGTGGAGGGTGTTTAAAATCAGACACTTTGTATGTTAATGTATCTGCAACAGTTATTCCTAATATTTCAATTTTAACACCAGATACCACACTTTCTTGTACATCATTAACATTACCTGTTGCCTTAGATTTAGGAGGAGGAATACCTACGGTTTGTGGTGCAAGTGCAACAACCATGTGCTCTGGTCCTTCAACACAAACAGTGGTTGGAACAGCTACAGGTTCTAATACTACTACATCTTACCCTGCTCCTTATGCTAATTGGTATTCGAATGCAAAACATCAATTTTTATATACAGCTGCAGAATTAAATGCCTTGGGGATAACAGGTGGTAAAATAACAGAAATAGCTTGGGAAATTACCCAACTACAAAGTTCGGGTGGTAACAATGGTATTTACACCAACTACACAATAAGTATGAATTGTACATCGACTACTAATTTAACAACTTGGGAAACAGGGTTAACAACCGTATATGGCCCATTAGATTATACCCCTGTTATGGGCTGGAATACCCATACTTTTTCTACCGCTTATGAATGGGATGGAATTTCTAACCTAGTTGTACAGATTTGTTACGATTATTTAACTACTAGCACCTACTCTAACAATGCGTTAACCCCGTGGTCAACCACCGCTTTTACTTCAAGTATTTGGTATCGTTCTGATAGTCAACCTGCTTGTCCAGAATTAACAAGTACAGGAACAGGAAATGATAGACCTGTTACAAGATTTACCACTTGCGGTACTGCTCCAAACCCTAGTTTATATATTTTTGATTGGACTCCCGGAGCAACATTAAATGATTCTACTATTCAAAACCCAATCGCCAACCCTACTTCATCTGTAAACTATATTGTTATTGTAAGTGACACTTCTGGTCAATGTTCTGATACAGACACTTTAAAGGTTACAATAGTATGCTGTATTACACCAAACATTACCTCAACAAATGTTTCTTGTGGTGGTGGAAATGATGGACAAATAATTGCTTCTGCAACAGGAGGTAACCCTAATTTTATTATTGAATTTTACGATAGTTTAGGAACAACATTGTTACAAAGTGCAACAAACGTACTCTCCGATACACTAAATAACATTACAGCTGGAACATATTTAGTTTCTATTACAGATACCGTAGGTTGCGTAAAAAAAGACACTATCGTTATTACCCAACCAACACCGCTCATTTTTACAGGAATAACATCCGACACCATCGTTTGTATTAATGCTTCTTTAACTTTATTTGCGACAACCTCTGGAGGTTCTCCAAATATCATTCTAAATTGGGATAATGGCTTAGTTGGTAATGGTCCTCATAATGTTTCTCCTCAAAATAATACAATTTACCATGTTACTGCTTTAGACAATAATGGTTGCTCGATAAGTGATAGTATTTGGGTAACCTTAAAAGATACAATCTCTCCCGCAATTATTACAAGTAATGCCACTATTAAAGATAGTATTTGCCCTGGCAGTGTTATTACGCTAGCTACTACCCCAGCAACTGGTGGGTCTGGTTCAGGATACACTTACCACTGGTATGATAGCAACAATAATTTACTTGATTCTGGATTTAGTGTCAGCGTTACCCCTTCTTATTCGGGAGAGATATTTAGTGTTATTGTAGGGGATAATTGCACAACACCTAAGCAAACTGTTACAATTCCTATTTATTGGGCTCCTATTTTATCTCCAACCTATACCGCAGACACACTTTCAGGATGTTTTCCTGTTAGAACTAATTTTGTTAACACAACTTTAAATTCAACATTAATTAGCCAAATAACTTGGGATTTTGGTGATGGATCCATTAGTAATTCTTTAAATCCAAATGTTTCACACGATTTTAATAAAGCAGGATGCTACAACACGAAACTAACAATAACATCAATCTACGGCTGTACAACAGATTCGATTATGCCCAACCTTACAATATGTGCTTTTAGTTACCCAATTGCCGACTTTTCTATTAGTCCACAACCAACAACCTACTTAAATACAGAAATCACATTTACTAACCAAAGTTATAATGCTACTACTAATGATTGGCTATTTACCCAAGGAATTCCACCATCTTCTAATTCATTAAACCCTGTAGTTACCTTCCCAAATAACGACCCAGGAGAGTATAATGCCCATTTAGTAGTTACTAATCAGCATGGCTGCAAAGATTCTACAGATAGAACAGTTATAATAGATGGTGTTTACTTATTCTATATGCCAAATAGTTTTACACCAAATGGAGATGGTGATAATGACTTTTTTAAACCTAAAGGAGATGGCATTGACCCTACTAATTACGTAATGTATATTTTTGATAGGTGGGGAACTAAGATTTTTGAGACCAACAATATTAACGAAGGGTGGGACGGAACTTATAAAGGTGAGCTAGTACCAACAGGTGTTTATATTTGGAGAATAAAAACCAAAGAAGATTTCGAAAATGTTTACCATCAACATACAGGTCATGTAAATCTTTTAAAATAATATTAAAGGAGAATCTCTAAACTAGAAAATTCCTCTAGCTTTTTTCGTAAATATTTAGCTCCCATTCATAATTCATCTCTATAAACCGACAATAAGTTTTCAAAAGTGGACACTACCTTTTTATGATTTACATCATACTAGTTTTTGTGAAATAACAATCCTTGGTATGACAATAGTCATTAAATATAATAAAAGACCTAAATATCTTTATATCGAAAATTTAATCAAAAAAAAACATGAAAAAGAGCTTGGTCTTTCTGCAAAAAAAAGCATTACATTTGCAGCACTAATTATAAAGAAAGAAACTTTCAGAACACATTAATAGATAAAAACACTAACTAAAAATAAGCATTATGTTAAAAACAAAAATTAAATTATTGACAATAGCCATTGTAATAGGCTTACTATCTTCTTGTTCTGCAGGAGGAGGAGAAGAAAAAACACAAAAACCATCTGTTGCAGAACCTGAAAACAATAATATTGGAGGAGGACAAGCATCTGTTGCTGCAGTAGAAGGCGAAGAAAAAAATGCCTTACAAGTGGCAAAATCTATAGATGATTTCTCTACTTTGGTTACTGCTATAGAGGCAGCAGGAGTTCAAGACGCTGTTGTAAATACTGGACCATTAACCATCTTTGCACCTTTAAATACAGCTTTTGATAAATTACCAGAGGGTACTGTTGCTAGTTTATTAAAACCAGAAAATAAAAGTAAATTAACTTTTATTCTGATAAATCATGTTGCACCTGCAAATTACCCCATCAAACAACTAAAAAAAGACGCCAAAAAAGGAAGAAAATTATACATGGCTTCGGGTAAATACCTACTTGTAGAAAATAAAGATGATGGTACTTATGTCGGAGGAACAAAAATATTAAAATCAGTAAAAGTAAGCAATGGATGGATACATGTTATTGACGATGTACTTGTTCCTAGTGATGATAAATAAAAACCATTAAACAAAAAAAAATATGAAAATAAAAATTTTAGCAACTCTTTCTCTTGCTTTTTTGATAGTAAGTTGTGGAGAAAAACAGGTAAAAGAAAATGTAAAAGCAGAACCAACTGAAGCTACACCTTCTACAAAAGTAATTGACCCAATGCAAGATAAAGGGATTGGACCTATTACATCAGTAACACTTAACGATATAGATAGTGCTTTAGTAAACAAAGGGAAAGAAATATTTAAAGCAAAGTGTACCGCTTGTCATAAAATAGGAAAAAGATTTGTCGGTCCTGCTTTAAAAGGGGTTACAAAAATACAATCTCCAGAATGGATTATGAATATGATTTTAAACCCAGAGGTGATGGTTAAAGAGAATAAAACAGCTAAAAAATTATTAGAAAAATTTACAGCACCAATGGCAAATCAAGGATTAACTGAAGAAGAAGCCAGGGCTGTATTAGAAATGTTAAGAACTAAAAATTAAACTAACTAAACTTAAAAATATGAAAACAATTATTAAACTAGCATTTACTTTCGCTATATCATCTTTCTTTTTTACAGGGTGTGCTCCGAAAGGCAAAGATAATGCTGAATCAAAAGGAGCTTTATCTGGTAATGCAGCAGAAAGGGTATATATTGCACCAGGAAAACACGACCCTTATTATGCATTTATTTCTGGTGGATTTAGCGGGCAATTATCCGTTTATGGTTTACCTTCTGGACGTTTATTCAGGGTAATACCTGTATTCTCTCAAGACCCTGAAAAAGGGTATGGTTATAATGAAGAAACAAAACCAATGTTAATGACATCTCATGGCTTTATACCTTGGGGAGATGCCCACCACCCAGATATTTCGCAAACAAATGGTAGTTTAGATGGACGATGGGTATTTATTAATGAAAATAACACGCCTCGTATTGCACGTATTAATTTAAAAACGTTTGAAACAGACGAAATTATTGAAATTCCTAATTCCGCAGGTAACCACACGTCTGCTTATGTAACTGAAAACACGGAATACGTTGTTGCTGGAACTCGTTTTGGTGTTCCAGTACCTCAAAAAGATATCTCTATTAACGATTATAAAGGAAACTTTAAAGGTTATTTATCTTTCTTAAAAGTTGATCCTAAAACAGGACACATGAAAATTGCTTTTCAAATTATGATGCCCGGTTTTGATTACGATAAATGTCACCCCGGAAGAAATAAATCTCACGATTGGTTTTTCTTTACAACTTATAATACCGAAGAAGCACATTCTTTGTTAGAGGTAAACGCATCTCAAAACGATAAAGATTTTATAGCCGCAATTAACTGGAAAAAAGTTGAAGAATATGTAGCAAATGGCGGTGGTAAAAAAATGCCAGCAAAATATGCTCATAATTTATGGAATACCAATACCCACACCGCAACATCTACCATGGAAAATGAAGTATTAGTAGTAGATCCTAAAAATGTTCCGGGTGCCTTTTATTTCTTGCCAACCGCAAAATCGCCACATGGTTGTGATGTTGACCCAACAGGAGAATACATTGTTGGTAGTGGTAAATTAGCTGCATCTGTAACCGTACACTCCTTTAGCAAAATGATAAAAGCAATAGCAGATAAAGCCTTTGATGGCGATAGGTATGGAATTCCTGTACTTAAATTTGAAGCTGTTAATTATGGCGTTTTACAACAACCCGGATTAGGACCTTTACACACCGAATTTGATACTAGAGGTAATGCTTATACTTCTTTCTTTATCTCTTCAGAAGTGGTTAAATGGAACATTAAAGACCTTAAAGTAATTGACAGACATCCTGTTTATTATTCTATTGGTCATCTTATGATTCCTGGAGGAAACTCAAGAACTCCTGATGATAAATATTTAGTTGCCATGAACAAAATTACCAAAGACCGTTATTTACCAACAGGACCAGAAGTTTGTCAATCTGCTCAATTGTTTGATATTTCTGGTAAAAAAATGGAATTACTGTTAGATTTTCCAACCATTGGAGAACCTCACTATGCCGCTGGTATAGCTGCCGATAAGATAGCTCCAAATACAACAAAAATTTACAAATTAGAAGATAATACACATCCTTACGCTGTTAAAAGTGAAGCCGAAACAAAAGTTATCCGAAAAGGAAACGAAGTACACATTTATATGTCTATGATTCGCTCACACTTTTCTCCAGATAATATTGAAGGTGTTAAAGTTGGTGATAAAGTATTTTTTCATGTAACCAATTTAGAACAAGATTATGATGTACCACACGGTATAGCAATGCTTGGAGCAAACACCTCTGAAATGTTAATTATGCCCGGCAGAACCGCTACAATGATTTGGGAACCTAAATTAGTAGGCGTATGGCCTTTTTATTGTACCGATTTCTGTTCTGCATTACATCAAGAAATGCAAGGATATGTTAGGGTTTCCGCTAAGGGTTCTAATGTTCCTTTAAAATTCACTTTAGATGGAGATATTCCAGGTCAAGAAGAAGATTTATAGATTAGGTTAAGGTTAGGTTAAAAAGTGGCTAGCCAATTGGTTAGCCACTTTTATAAAGATAACACTATTTTTAATAAAATAGATGAGTGTTGTAGTGTTTAAAATTAAATAAATTAGGTATGAAAAAATCAAAAATTATAATGATGCTTGGAAGTTTACTTTTAGGAGCATTATTTTATTTTCCATTATGGAAAATTACGTTAGTAGCACCACAATACCCCGAACCTTTAGGATTAAATATCCATATTAATAAATTATCTGATGGCGACCAATTTAATGATGTAAATAATATTGATTTATTAAATCATTACATTGGCATGCACCACCTACCAACAAAAAGAAATGTAAAAAAAGGAGTTGTAGAAGCCTTTGACGAGTTTATTTATATGCCAATAATTGTAGGACTTATGATTGTTTTAGGAATTGTATTTGGTTTTATAGGAAAAAAGAAATTGTATGCTTTTTGGCTAGGACTTTTAGCCATATTAGGAACTTTAGGAATTTACGATTTTTACTCGTGGCTGCAAAAATACGGTAGTGAGTTAGACCCTAACGCTATTTTAAAAATGACTGACCCCAAAACTGGTGAGTTAATGGCTTATAATCCTCCAATTTTTGGGTTTAAACAAATGCTGAATTTTGAAGTATATTCCTACCCCGCTACAGGTGCTTACTTTATATTTGTAGCCATAATTTTTATACTTGCAGCGTATATTATGACTAGTAAAGAAACAAAATCTTTATATTAGATATTAAACTAACTTTGCGTTGAAAACTAAAAACAAGAACATTGTTTTTAATGAACCATTAGATTTCAATAAAAGTTTGTCAAGCCATCATAATAACTTAGTACTTTTGCATTATGAAGAATAGCACAACAACTCTACTTTTAGGATTGGTAATTATATTAACTGCCTGCAATGTAAAACCAAAAAAAATTAACTATGGTAACGACCACTGCTATAATTGCGATATGACGGCTGTTGATAAAACACACGCATCGGAATATGTTACTAAAAAAGGTAAAGCTTACATATTTGATGCCGTTGAGTGCATGGTAAGGCAAATTAACAAAGAAAATAACGAAAATTTATTAAAATTTATCTTGGTATCAGACTTCTCAAACCCGGGAAAATTAATAGATGCAAAATCGGCAACCTACTTAATCAGCAAAAAAATTAAAAGTCCAATGGGAGCCAATCTTTCAGCTTTTAGCACTAAAAAAAGTGCCGAAAAAATACAAAAAGAGAACGGTGGAAAATTGTACTCATGGCAAGAATTAAAAATAAAACTTTCAAAATAACGAGCCATGAAATTGTTTTTACTTTTGCTTTATTTTATACCTATTGGTCTTTTTTCTCAAACAATAACTGTTTGTCCCACATGTAAAATAAAAACGATAAAAAGTGCTGTTGTACTTGCCAACGATGGCGATACCGTTTTGGTTAAACAAGGCATTTATAAAGAAACATTAATTCGCGTTAACAAATCAATTCACATTATGGGCAAAAACCACCCTGTAATTGATGCCGAGGGTAAAGTTGAAAGTATTTTTGTAGCCAATGCTAATAATTTTAGCATTTCGGGTTTTGAATTAAAAAATGTGGGCATCAGTTACACCAAAGAAAATGCTGCTTTTTTTATATCAAAAGGCAATAACTTTATACTAAAAGATAATATTATTAAAGATTCTTTTTTTGGATTTATTATCCAAAAAGGAAAATATGGTGTAATTAAACACAACAAAATAATTGGCAATAGAACAAAAAATGAAGCATCGGCAGGCAACGGAGTTCACCTGTGGAAATGCAATCACATGAGAATAGAACAAAACCAAATTTCTAATATGAGAGATGGTATCTATTTAGAATTTATCAACAAAAGTTTTATTTCTAATAATTTAAGTACAAACAATATCCGCTATGGACTGCATTTTATGTTTTCTAATAATGACGAATACGACCATAACGAATTTAAAAACAATGGTGCTGGTGTTGCCGTAATGTTCTCTAAATTTATAAAAATGCACCACAACACTTTTCATTTTAACTGGGGAACAGCATCTTACGGCTTACTTTTAAAAGAAATTTCTGATGCAGAAATATTTGACAATGTTTTTGAGCAAAATACCACAGGCATAAATATTGAAGGATGTAATAGAATTAATTATAAAAATAATTATTTTATTAGAAACGGTTGGGCTTTAAAATTTACAGGAGGGTGCTATGCCAATATTTTTGAATACAACAATTTTATGTATAATGCTTTTGATTTATCTTACAGCAGTAGAATAAATAATAATAAATTTGAAGCAAATTATTGGAGCAACTATGTAGGCTACGATTTAGATAAAAATGGCATTGGCGATGTGGTTTACCGTCCTGTAAAATTATTTTCATATATTGTAAATAAAACACCAGAAACCTTAGTTTTGCTACGAAGTTTATTTGTAGCCATTATTAATTTTTCCGAAAAAGTATCACCCGTTTTTACACCCGATAATTTAGTTGATGATAAACCTTTAATGAAACCTTTAAAAATGTAAGTTGTAGTAAATCAATGATAAGTATTAAAAATTTACATAAAAAATTTGGCAAACTAACCGTTTTAAACGGATTAGATTTAGACATTAAAACGGGAGGTATTTTTGCCGTTTTAGGTCCAAATGGCTCAGGAAAAACCACCTTAATAAAAAGTATTTTAGGTATGGTTATCCCAAATAGTGGAGAAATTTTAATTGATAAAACTCCCATTTTAAAACAATGGAAATATAGAAATGACATAAATTATTTACCTCAAATTGCAAATTTTCCTGCCAATATTACTGTAAAAGAACTTATTGCAATGGTTAAAAATTTGCGACCAAAACCCGCACAAGAGAAAGATTTAATTAATCTTTTTGGACTCGAACCATTTTTAAAACAAAAACTCGGCAACCTATCTGGAGGAACAAAACAAAAAGTAAATATTATTTTAACCTTTATGTTTGATAGCAACTTAATTATTTTAGATGAACCCACCACTGGCTTAGACCCTGTATCATTACTCCATTTAAAAGAAATTATTCAAACAGAAAAAAACAAAGGAAAAACATTACTAATTACCACGCATATTATGAGTCTGGTAGAGGAAATAGCCGATGAAATTGTATTTTTATTAGATGGTAAAATTTACTTTAAAGGCAGTGTTTCCGAATTAAAAACACAAACCAAACAAAGTAATTTAGAACATGCTATTGCTCATTTAATAACTAAACAAAATGTTTAAAATATTAAAATATAGTTTTTTCGATTTAATGCGTAGCCGATGGAGTTATGTGTA
>CAZVEW010000058.1:0-14656 GCA_964625955.1 uncultured Vicingus sp.
TAGATAGGTTTTCTTAGTTTAAGTAATCCCAAGTAATATTTTACTTGGGATTTTTTTAGTTTTTAAGTTTGTCAACATTTTAAATTTGAATAGAAAAGTAGTCAATGTTAAAAAATAATACAGATAACAAATTAATTAAAAAAAATAATTTATATTTGCACTCGTTAAATGAGTAAACACGGTAAATATATATTGTTTTCAGAACAACTTCTTGTTGTTAATGGTTTTACTTTATCTTCTCCTGTAAGAAGACGTAGACCCAATAGGGTCTAATATTTTTTTGTGGAGCTACGTGCTCTACTTTTTCACATTAATACATTCTCGTAAATCACATTTTTAACAAAAGTTAATTCTTTTAATATGCAATTTTTAATAGTTGTGGCAGACAATCGTCACATTAATTATGCAGCTTCTATCTGTAAAATGATGAAAGAAGCAGCTAAAGTTAGAGGAACTGGTATCGCTGAGCGACAACCTGAATATATTCAACAAAAAATTACCGAAGGTAAAGCTGTAATTGCTTTAGATGGTAATTTGGTAATAGGATTTTGTTATATAGAAAGCTGGGAAAATCATAAATATGTAGCAAATTCAGGGTTAATAACACACCCCGATTATCGAAAAATGGGATTAGCAAAAGCAATAAAAAAAGAAATTTTTAAACTGTCAAAAAAACAGTTTCCAACTGCTAAGTTATTTGGAATAACAACCAGTATGGCGGTAATGAAAATTAATTCTGATTTAGGTTACCACCCTGTTCCTTTTTCTGAAATAACAAAAGACGATAACTTTTGGAAAGGCTGTAAGAGTTGTAAGAATTATGATATTCTTCAACGAACAGATAAAACAATGTGTTTGTGTACAGGAATGGTGTGCGATTTTAAAGCATCTTTAAATCAAAATAAAGTACCTAATAAAAAATCATGGGAAAGTTTTATGGCTTTTTTGAATTTGCGAAAAATGCGTGTTCATAATAAAGCAAAACAATTTCCTCAATTACTAAAACGACAAAAATGAAAAATAACAAAAAAGTAGTTTTAGCATTTAGCGGAGGGTTAGATACCTCTTATTGTGTTAAATACTTGATAAATGAAAAGCAGCTAGAGATTTACTCTGCGATAGTTAATACAGGCGGGTTTTCCGAAAAAGAACTCCAAAAAATTGAAGACAAAGCACTAACTCTTGGCGTAAAAAACCATATTACTTTAGAGCAAACAGAAGCATACTACAACCATATTATAAAATATTTAATTTATGGCAATGTGCTTAAAAACAATACCTATCCATTATCTGTTAGTGCAGAACGCATTTATCAGGCAATAGCATTAGCTGAATATGCCAAATCGATAAATGCTAAATATATAGCACATGGTAGTACGGGTGCTGGTAACGATCAAATCCGATTCGATTTAATTTTTCAACTTATTGCTCCAGATATTAAAATAATTACTCCTATTCGAGACCAACAATTATCGCGAAAAGAAGAAATTGATTATTTGGCAAAAAATGGCGTGAATTTAAATTGGAAACAAGCACAATACTCAATTAATAAAGGGCTTTGGGGAACAAGTGTTGGCGGAGCAGAAACATTAACCTCACACCAAACATTACCCGAAGAAGCCTACCCGAGTCAGTTAATTGAAACAAGTTCCACAATATTGACCATAGCATTTAAAAAAGGAGAAATAGCGAGTGTTAATAATGTAGATATGAAGCCCGTTAAAGCAATTCAAACGGTAGAAGCCATAGCCAATAAATATGCCATTGGTAGAGATATGCACGTTGGCGATACAATAATTGGAATTAAAGGAAGGGTAGGCTTTGAAGCAGCAGCAGCGAGCATCATTATTAAAGCACATCATACGCTAGAAAAACATACGCTATCGAAATGGCAATTGCATTGGAAAGAACAATTGGCAAATTGGTATGGAATGTTTATTCATGAATCGCAGTATTTTGAACCGGTAATGCGAAATATCGAAACCTTTTTAGAAGATTCTCAAAAGAATGTTACAGGCACTGTTTTAGTAGAATTACACCCATACCGATTTGTTGTTCAAGGGATAAAATCAAAACATGATTTAATGAACTCTAGTTTTGGCGAATATGGTGAAATAAATAAAAATTGGACAGGAGAAGATGTAAAAGGATTTACTAAAATGTTGGCAAATTCAATGCAGATATATAAACACGTAAATAAAGAATTATGATACAAATAGGAATAATAGGGAGTGCAGGATATGTTGCTGGCGAACTAATACGTTGCTTAATACACCATCCTAAAGTTAAAATTGATTTTATTTACAGCCAATCTCAACATGGAAAATTTGTAAAAGAAATCCATCAAGATTTGGTAAGTCTTTCTAAATTAAAATTTACCAATAAATTAAATACAAATGTTGATGTTGTTTTTTTATGTCTAGGACACGGAAATTCTAAACAATTTTTAAAAAACAATGCTTTTGCTGAAAGCACCAAAATAATTGACTTAAGCAATGATTTTCGGTTAGGTAAAGACGCTAATTTTCAAAACAAAAACTTTGTTTATGGGTTAGTCGAATTGAATAAAACACAAATTAAAAAAGCCAACTACGTTGCTAATCCGGGGTGTTTTGCTACAGCTATTCAACTTGCTTTATTGCCTATGGCTAAAGCTAACTTATTAGAGAACGATATACACGTAAACGCAATAACTGGTTCTACAGGAGCAGGGCAATCCTTATCGGAAACTTCACATTTTAGTTGGAGAAATAACAACATTTCAACATACAAAGCTTTTAATCATCAGCATTTATACGAAATAAATGAAACGATAACTACTCTTCAAAAAGAATATGGCGAAGTAAATTTTATTCCAGTTAGAGGAGATTTTACGCGTGGAATTTTTGCTACACTTTATACTAAATGTAGTTTGTTAGAAAATGAAATTATTCAATTGTATGAAGATTTTTATGCAAACGAACATTTTACATTTATTACGAAAAACACGGTGAGTTTAAAACAAGTAGTAAATACAAACAATTGCGTACTTCAAATACAAAAAATAAAAGACAAAGTGCTAATCACTTCTGTTATTGATAACTTATTAAAAGGAGCTGCTGGTCAGGCCATTCAAAATATGAATATCATGTTTGGGTTGGAAGAGACCACAGGGATAAAATTTAAAGCAAACTATTTTTGATATGAAACTATTTAATGTATATCCTCGATTTAACATTACCCTTAACAAAGCAAAAGGAGTATATGTCTATGATAATAACCAAAAATACCTTGATTTATATGGTGGGCATGGAGTAATTTCTATTGGTCATAATCATCCATACTATGTAGAAAAAATTAAAAATCAGTTAAATCAAATTGGGTTTTATTCCAACTCCATTAATATGCCTATTCAAAACAAATTAGCTGAGAAATTAGCTGAACAAAGCAGTTATGCAGATTACCACCTTTTTCTTTGCAATAGTGGAGCTGAAGCTAATGAAAACGCCATTAAACTAGCATCGTTTCACACAAAAAAAAAGAAAATAATTGCTTTTAAAGGAAGCTTTCATGGACGAACATCAGCTACCCTAAATGTAACAGATAATGAAAAAATATCGGCTCCTGTCAATAAACATAACTTCCCTGTTGTTTTTGTTGAAATGAATAATGAAGAAGAACTCCTTAAATCCTTTCGGCAAGATGATGTGTGTGCTGTTATTGTTGAAGGGGTGCAAGGAGTTGGAGGGCTAGATGCTCCAACCGATTATTTTTTCAAACATATTGCTAAATGTTGTAAAGCTTATGGCGCATTATTGATTGTAGATGAAATACAAAGTGGTTATGGACGAACAGGAAAGTTCTTCGCACACCAGCATGCAAATATAGATGCTGATATAATTACTATGGCAAAAGGAATGGGAAATGGATTTCCGATAGGAGGTGTTTTAATTAACCCTAAAATAAAAGCTTCTTTTGGTTTGTTAGGAACAACTTTTGGAGGTAATCATTTAGCTTGTGCTGCTGGTATAGCCGTTTTGGAAGTGATGAAAAATGAAAACTTAATAAGCAATGTTGATGTACTAAATACCTTTTTGGTGAAAGAGTTAAAATCAATTCCTAAAATAAAAAAAATAAAAGGAAAAGGATTAATGATTGGGGTAGAGTTTGATTTTGAAATAAAGACAATTAGAGAAAAATTACTCTATGATTATCAGATTTTTACAGGAAACTCTTCCAACCCTAACGTATTAAGAATTCTGCCTCCTTTGTGCATAACACAAGAAGAAATAACGCCATTTATAAACGCATTAAAAAATATTTTGATATGAAACAATTTACCTCTATTAAAGACATTGATGATTTGCAAAAACTCATAGACTTAGCAAAAGAAATCAAAAAATCCCCCTTTAATTTTAAAAAAGTAGGAGAAAATAAAACTATTGGACTGTTATTTTTCAATTCAAGTTTGAGAACGCGAATGAGTACACAAAAAGCTGCACAAAACTTGGGAATGAATGTAATGGTAATGGATTTGAACAGCGAGGGATGGCAACTTGAATTTGAAGATGGAGCAATAATGAATAATGAAACGCAAGAACATATTAAAGAAGCCGCAGGTGTAATTTCTCAGTATTGCGATGTTATTGGAGTTAGAACTTTTGCAAGTTTAACCAACAAAACTTTTGATGATAATGAAACCATTTTAAACGCCTTTATCAAGTACGCTACCGTTCCAATAATATCATTAGAAAGTGCCACCTTGCACCCGTTACAGTCGTTCGCTGACTTATTGACAATAGAAGAACACAAAAATAAGTTACAACCAAAAGTGGTTTTAACTTGGGCTCCGCACCCCAAAGCATTACCACAAGCAGTAGCCAATTCTTTTGTTGAATGGATAAAAGAGTCCAACGTAAATCTGGTTGTTACCAATCCCGAAGGATTTAATCTTGCCGAAGAATTTATTAAAGGAGTAGAAGTAACACATAACCAAGATGAAGCACTGAAAAATGCAGATTTTGTATATGCTAAAAATTGGTCTTCTTACACCAATTACGGAAAAACTGCTGCTGATTTAGATGAGTGGACCATTACAGAAAAGAAAATGAACTTGACAAATAATGCAAAATTTATGCACTGTTTACCAGTAAGACGAAATGTTGTGGTAAGCGATGAAGTAATAGATAGCAATTCCTCATTGGTTTTAGAACAAGCAAACAATCGTACCTATGCAGCACAAACTGTTTTATATAAAATATTAAAAGATGAAGCCTAATTTAAAAATTATTAAAATAGGAGGAAATATTATAGATAATCCTCAATTATTGGCTGATTTTTTAGCAGATTTTTCAAAGATAGAAGAAAGTAAAATTTTAATTCATGGAGGTGGAATTTTAGCCTCAAAATTAAATGAAAAATTGGGCTATAAAACCATAATGAATAATGGTAGAAGAGTTACCGATAAAGATAATTTGGATACTGTTACCATGGTTTATGCGGGATTAATCAATAAAAAAATAGTAGCAACGCTTCAAAAAAACAAATGCAATGCCATAGGACTCTCTGGCGCAGATGCAAACACTATTTCTTCCAAAAAACGACCAACAAAACCAATTGACTATGGTTATGTTGGAGATATAAATAATATAAATACTTCTATTATACAACTTTTCATTACCAATAACATTACCCCTGTTTTTTGTGCCATAACACATAATAAGCAAGGGCAATTATTAAATACCAATGCAGATACCATTGCAGCCGAAATAGCTGTTCAAATGAGTAATTATTATACAACCGAATTAATTTATATTTTTAATAAAAAAGGCGTTTTAGCAGATATTAATGATGAAAATTCTGTGATAACCAAAATAAACACAAAAACATACAGCAACCTAAAAAGAAATAAATTAATACACGATGGCATGCTTCCTAAATTAGAAAATTGCTTTTACGCTTTAAACAAAAATGTAACTCGTGTAATTATTGCTAATCATACGCTTTTTAGCGAAAAAATCAACACTTATACAACAATTATATTATAATGGAACAAACAGATAAATTACATAATAGTGCAATAGAATTGCTTAAATCATTAATTATTACTCCGTCATTTTCTGGTGAAGAAGAAAAAACGGCTGAAATAATAAGCTCGTGGTTAAGTAATTGTGGCGTTAAAATTAATCGCTCTAAAAATAATATTTGGGCAACAAATAAATATTTTGACCAAACAAAACCTTCTATTTTATTAAATTCTCATCATGATACCGTAAAACCAAATAAAGCATACATAAATAATCCTTTTGAAGCATTTGAGAAAAACGGAAAATTATTTGGTTTGGGAAGTAATGATGCAGGAGGCTGTTTAGTTGCCTTGATGAGCACCTTTGTTTATTATTATGAAAAAAAAGACTTAAACTATAACCTAATTTTGGCAGCTACGGCAGAAGAAGAAAATTCTGGAGCAAATGGCTTGAATAGTTTACTGAAAAAACTCCCTGAATGTGAGTTCGCTATAGTGGGTGAGCCTACAGGTATGAATCTTGCCATTAGCGAAAAAGGCTTACTTGTAATAGATGCTTATGCTCCAGGAATTGCAGGACACGCAGCACACGAAAATACCGAAAATGCTATTTATAATGCTATTCAAGATATAAATTGGATTCGTAACTACGATTTTCCTAAAATCTCAGAAACATTAGGAAAAGTTAAAATGAGTGTAACACAAATTAATGCAGGAGAACAACATAATGTAGTCCCAGCGGTTTGTCATTTTGTAATAGATATTCGGATAAATGAATGTTATACCAATAAAACTATTTTTGATATAATAAATAAACATACCAAAAGTGAACTTCAAGCACGCTCTTTCAACCTAAACTCATCTTCTATTGATGCAAATCACCCCATTGTACAAGCTGGTAAAGCGTTAGGAAAAACGACTTACGGCTCTCCGACATTATCAGACCAAGCTGTTTTAGGCTGCCCCTCATTAAAATTAGGACCCGGACAGTCAGCCCGTTCGCACAGTGCTGATGAGTTTATTTGTTTAAAAGAAATTAAAGAAGGAATAAATACATATATTAACATATTAAATAAAATATTATAAATTATGAAACTTTGGGATAAAGGATACACAACAGATAACATTGTAGAACGTTTTACTGTAGGAAAAGATCGAATTTTAGATTTAAAATTAGCAAAATACGATGTGTTAGGAAATATTGCACACGCAAAAATGCTACATAAAATCGGGATTTTAAGTAAAACAGAATTAGAAGCTATTTTAAAAGGATTAACCGAAATTCAAACAACTATTGAAGAAGGAAATTTTATTATAGAAGATGCATTTGAAGATGTACACAGTAAAATTGAATTTGAATTAGTAAAAAAAATAGGAGAAGCAGGAAAAAAAATTCATACCGCTCGTTCTCGAAACGATCAGGTTTTGTTAGACTTACATCTTTATACAAAAGAAGAAATTTTAGAAATTAAGAAATTAATTAATGAATTATTCAACACATTATTAAAACTAAGTAAAAAATATAAAAATGTGCTAATACCCGGTTATACACATTTACAAGTCGCCATGCCATCTTCATTTGGATTGTGGTTTTCTGCTTATGCTGAAAGTTTAATAGATGATGTTATTATGCTTAATGCTGCATATAAAATTGCAGATCAAAACCCACTTGGATCTGCTGCCGGATATGGCACGTCATTTCCGATAGACCGAAAAATGACAACAGAACTATTAGGGTTTGAAACCATGAAATACAATGTTGTGGCAGCTCAACTAAGCCGTGGTAAATTAGAAAAAACAACCTCTTTTGCTCTAGCCTCTTTAGCAGGAACAATGTCAAAAATGGCAGCTGATATTTGTTTGTATATGAGTCAAAACTTTAATTTTTTAGGTTTTCCTAAAGAACTTACAACAGGATCGAGCATTATGCCTCACAAACAAAATCCAGATGTATTTGAACTAATGCGTGCAAAATGTAACAAAATTCAAAATTTACCAATAGAAATTATGGTAATAACAAATAATCTTACAAGCGGTTATCACCGAGATTTCCAATTATTAAAAGAAACTTTTATGGAAGGAATAGACAGCATAAAAGACAATTTAGAAGTTTGTAATTTTATGTTACATCATGTTATTATTAAAGAAAATATTTTGAATAATAAAATATACAACTACTTATATAGTGTAGAAGAAGTTAATCGTATGGTTATAAAAGGAATGTCTTTCAGAGATGCCTATCAAAAATTGGGTAAAGAAATATTAGCTAACAAGTTTACTCCCAATAAAGAAGTAAACCATACCCACGAAGGAAGTATAGGAAATTTGTGTTTGGACGAAATACAAGAAAAGTTAAGGGCGTTACTAGTTTAGTTAGGAGATAAAAGAGAAGACTATTTTATTGGCAATAAAATTAATTTCTTAAAAATTTGTTTTTCAATAAAATTTTTTGATACTTTTGAAACTTGAAAACAACAGATATGAAAATTTTTTATAGCAGTTTCTTTTTTTATTACTCTAAAAACTAGGGAAAGGACTTGTTATAACTAAAAATAAATATTAAAACAAAAAGCCTTTCCAATTTTGGAAAGGCTTTTTTTATTGAACAAATATTACGAATTATGAGGCATTCTTATTTTACAAACACTTTTAAATTCTATCTATTATAGCGGAAAGGAAATAAATATATACTATATTTAAAAGCCTTTCTTAAAACTAAGAAAGGCTTCTTTATTAAACAAAATAAAATTATGAAAGTAGCAATACAAGGAATACCAGGATGTTTCCATCAAATAGCGGCCATCAATTATTTTGGAAAAGATGTTGATGTGTTACCCTGTTTAACATTTGATAAATTGGTTAATCAAGTTAATAATCAAACGGATTGTGATTATGGAATTATGGCAATAGAAAATTCTATTGCAGGTAGTTTGTTACAAAATTACAAGTTGTTACAAAAAAATAAGCTAAAGATTATTGGTGAAACATATTTACGAATTGAGCAGAATTTAATTTTACCTAAAGGAGTTGAGTTGAATAAAATTAAAGAAATTCATTCTCATCCTATGGCAATTTACCAATGTGATAATTTTTTAAAAACATTGCCTGATGTAAAGTTGATTGAAATGGAAGATACTGCACTTGCAGTTAAAAATTTAAGTAATAAAACTGCTGTAAAAAGAGCGGCAATAGGTAGTTTATTAGCTGCAGAATTGTATAATGCAAATGTGGCAGAAAAATCTATAGAAACAAATAAAAACAACTATACTCGTTTTTTGGTAGTGGGTAAAAAGGAACTTGTAAACTTAAAAGAAACCAATAAATCTTCGGTTTATCTAGTGTTGGATCATCACAAAGGTAGTTTGGCAAAAGTGTTAGATGTGATTGCGAAAAACAGCATTAATTTATCGAAAATTCAATCATTTCCAATAGAAAATTCCAATTGGCAATATTATTTCCATTTAGATGTAGAATATGACGCTTATCGCGATTTCGAAAATATGTTGCTGCAATTAGAACATCATATTAAAGAAATAAAAGTATTAGGAAATTATAAGAACGGGAAGCCAGAATAAAGGCTTCAAAAAATAAGAAACAATGATTACAGCAAAAAGAATAGATAGTGTAAAAGAGTATTATTTCTCTACAAAAATGAGAGAAATAGCTTCACTAAATGCTAAAAATAAAGACATCATTAATTTAGGTATTGGTAGTCCAGATTTGCCTCCTAACCAATTAATTATTGATGCGTTGATAAGGTCTGCTAAGCAAGAGAAAAATCATTCTTACCAAAGCTATAAGGGGATACTTGAGTTGAGAACAGCTATTAGTAATTGGTACAATACCACTTACAATGTAGGCTTGAATCCTGAAAATGAAATATTACCATTATTGGGTTCAAAAGAAGGTATTATGCACATTAGTATGACGTATTTAAACCCAGAGGATGAAGTGTTAATTCCTGACCCAGGTTATCCAACATACACTGCTGCAACCAATTTAGCTGGAGGAAAAGTGCTAAAGTATAAGCTAACAGAAGAAACAAATTGGCACCCTTCAATAGATAATATTAAAGAATTAATAACAGAGAAAACGAAACTAATTTGGATTAATTATCCCAATATGCCTACAGGAAAACAGACCCAATTAGAATTGTTAAAACCGCTATTATCCCTAGCAAAAAAACATCATATTTTGGTTTGCAACGACAATCCTTACAGCGTAACCTTAAATGATAAACCTACAAGTATTTTTCAAATTGAAGGAGCGAAAGAAGTGGCTTTAGAATTGAATTCTTTGAGTAAATCACATAGCATGGCTGGTTGGCGGTTGGGCTGGGTGTCTGGTAGTGAGCAACGCATTAATGAAATTTTAAAATTTAAGAGCAATATGGATTCGGGTATGTTTTTACCCGTACAGCACGCGGCTATAGCTGCTTTAAAATTAGATAAATCATGTTATGATGAAACGAATAAGATTTATGCTAAACGCAGGGCTTTAGTTTGGAAAATATTAGATGTTTTAAAATGTAAGTACGATAAAAAACAAGTTGGAATGTTTGTTTGGGCAAAAATTCCTGAAACAATAAAAAGTGCTAGTGATTTATCAGACCAATTATTATATGAGGCGAATGTATTTATTACCCCAGGGTTAATTTTTGGCAAAGAAGGAGAAAACTATGTGAGAATTTCTTTGTGTACCAATGAAGATAAATTACGAGAAGCTATTTATAGAATTAAAAATAAAATACAATGAGAGTAACAATTATAGGTTTAGGATTAATGGGAGGTTCTTTAGCATTGCGTTTAAAAGAACTTACATTTTGTAAGCAAATTATAGGGGTAGATAATAAGCCTGATAACTCAAAAGCTGCATTAGAATTAGGTTTGGTTAAGGAAGTAAAATCGTTAGAAAAATCGATTGCAGTTACTGATGTTTTTATTGTAGCTACACCTGTTAAAGCGAGTATTGAGATTATTAACTATTTATTGGGTCATATTAATGACGAGCAGGTGGTGGTAGATTTAGGCTCAACTAAGCTAAAGCTTTGTCAACAGTTTAAAAGCCATCCTAAAAGAAAAAGATATGTAGCAGCTCACCCCATTGCAGGAACAGAAAATTCTGGACCTCAATCTGCGATAAGCAATTTGTATGAAGGTAAGAAAGTAGTGATTTGCGAAAAAAACTTATCTGATGATAATGCTTTATCTATTGCTATTAAAATATTAATGGAGGTAGGTATGGAAACTGTTTTTATGTCGGCAGAGGCACATGATAAACATTTGGCTTATATTTCTCACCTATCACACGTTTCTTCATTTGCGTTGGGTTTAACCGTATTGGATTTAGAAAAAGATGAAAAGAATATCTTTAACCTAGCAGGAAGTGGTTTTGCTTCAACAGCAAGGTTGGCAAAAAGTTCACCAGAAATGTGGAAGTCAATCTTTTCACAAAACAAAGAACACATTTTACCTGCATTGGACGCATATATTACTCATTTATCTGCCTTTAGAGATGATATAGCCAATAACGATGAAAAAAAATTAGCAGAAAAAATGAATAACGCAAACAACATTAGAAAAATAATACAATAGCATGATGAAAACAATAAAATCAATTAACAAAGAATTAAGCAACAGAACTTCACCAATTATCATTAGTGGACCATGTAGTGCTGAAACCGAAGATCAATTAATAACCACTTGCAAGCAATTAGCTGCTACAAAAAAAGTAGATGTATTAAGAGCTGGTATTTGGAAACCAAGAACCAAGCCCGGTAGCTTTGAAGGTGTAGGGGCTGAAGGCCTTAAGTGGATGGCAACAGCTAAAAAAGAAACAGGTTTAAAAACTACTGTAGAAGTAGCCAATGTAAAGCACGTTTATTCAGCTTTAAAACACAATGTCGATATATTGTGGTTGGGAGCAAGAACTACCGTTAACCCTTTTGCTGTGCAAGAAATTGCAGATGCTTTAGAAGGGGTTGATGTAACGGTTTTATTAAAAAATCCAATTAATCCAGATTTAGCATTATGGGAAGGAAGTATTGAGCGGATGTTAAAAACAGGAGTAGATAAAGTTGGGGTAATACACCGAGGCTTCTCTAAATATGGTGCTTCTAATTTCAGAAATGCACCACAATGGCAAATTCCAATTGAATTAAAACACCGTTTTCCTAAATTAACGATGATTTGCGACCCAAGTCATATTTGTGGAAAAAGAGAAACCTTACAAGAAATATCTCAAAAAGCATTGGATTTGAATTTTGATGGTTTAATGATAGAGTCACACGTTAATCCTGAAGTAGCATTGAGTGACGCAAACCAACAAGTAACACCTGCAAATTTGGTAAAATTATTAAACAAATTAGTGCTAAGAACTAGTAAACTTCCTGTAAAAGGTGTTGATAATGAGTTGGATTTACTCCGACAATCAATAAATGTGTTGGATAGTGAATTGATAGATGTTTTATCTAAACGCATGGAAATTTCAGATAAAATAGGAAGCTATAAGAAAGCAAATGGCGTTAAAATTTTACAAACCAACCGATGGGATGAAATTTTAACTACAAGTACTAATGAAGCTCAAGCAAAAGGATTGACTAAAGAGTTTATTGAACGGGTGTTAACTAATATTCATATCGAATCAATAAACAGACAAAATGATATTATGAATACTTAAGGGGAGTTCTAAAAATTCATTCGCATCAAAATTTTTATCATTTTTTATAGGCAAGGAAAAGTAACTACTCATTAATTATGGGTTATTTAGACGATGATTTTGTCATTGACTTTTAACTTGATAAACTTTAATTGATTTTTGCTTGATTTTCTTGTTAAACCGATGTTAATTCTTTAGGTGCTATAATTTACTTCTGGATTAAAAATTTCCTTACAATTATCTTATTGTTATCATACCTTACTCTTACAAAATAAATACCTGTAGAAACATCATTAATTTTAATTTCTTGAGAATTAAAATAATTATTTTCATTCTTATAATTAA
This sequence comes from uncultured Vicingus sp., assembly GCA_964625955.1. Classification (GTDB taxonomy): domain Bacteria; phylum Bacteroidota; class Bacteroidia; order Flavobacteriales_E; family Vicingaceae. The sequence goes on from CAZVEW010000058.1 coordinate 13,007, forward strand.
ATATTTTTTTACCTAAAGCGTTAACAATATTTATTTCTTTAATATTTTGATTGGTTTTGTTGATAATTTGAAGAGTTCCGTTATTTGGGTTTGGAAAAATCATAAAATAACTATCGAACTCATTAATTGATACAGGAAATAGGTTAAGCGTATCGTAAACAGTTGAGGAACAGCCAAAACCATTTGTTGCAATTAAGGTTACTATGTATTGCCCTGCAATGGTGTAAGTATGCAATGGTGATTGAATTGTTGCAGAATAACCATCACCAAAATTCCATTGCCAAGCAATTGCTCCTGCAGCATTTGCATTAAATTGAATGGGTTGATTTAAAATAATGGTGCTTAGAACCGATATGGTCGCATTTAAAGAATTTATAGTAATTGTTTGACTATAAGTATTTGAACCAAAAGCATTAGTAGCAGTTAATGTAACTGTGTATATTCCAGCATTAAGATAGGTGTGAAATGGATTTTGAAAGGTTGAAGTATTACCATCTCCAAAATTCCATGACCAATTAGTTGGATTATTCGTTGAATTATCAGTAAATTGTATGATTCCTTGGCATTGATCTAAAATATTATAGTTATATGCAACATTCGGTGGTTGGTTGTTTGACAAAATAAGAACTGTATAATCTTCACATTGACCATAAGTTAAATTTGTGCACGAAGAAGTAATAGCATTTCCTTGATAATCAGAAATAACCCTCATTCTAAGTGGGATATTTAAAATACCACCAGTAGGTATAACAACATTTCCTGAATGATTTTGTAATATATTGTCCGAAATAAAAACAAGCTCATTTGTCATATTAAATTGACCATCATTATTGTAATCAATCCAAATTCGAACATTTTCATTATATCCTGTTCCAGTAGTGATATTTATTGCGTATGTATTTCCTTCGGTAACATTTGTAGAGCTAGTACATGTATAATCTTGATAGCCATCAGTTCCACCAAAACTTGTGGTATTGTTTATTGTTGCAAAAGAAACATTGTATATACCCATGGCATAAGAGCTAGCATTAGTTGTAATTGGAGTACAAAAAGCTGCAATTGGACCACCAACTCCCATCACATTTACGGTATAAGAGGACGTATCGCAAGAAGTAGCATTACAAGCTATTAATTGCACCACGTAATTTCCAGATGAAGAATAGACATGAGATGGGTTTTGCAATGTAGAAGTATTGCCATCACCAAAAGTCCACGACCATGAAGTAGGAGTATTCAATGTTAGATCAGTAAAATCAATTTGACCGCCACATGCGTTTGGTGAAACAAAAGTAAAATCGGCACATGGATCAAACGATACATTTAGAGTCACAGGTATTATAACTTGTGGATTTAATGGGTCGTTAGAATTAATGGTAATGTTACTATTATAAGTTCCTCCACTTAAGCCATTACTGTAAAAAGTAACATAAATAATTGTAGAATCTGCAGGTACAATAGTATCTGAATATTGTGAAAGGCTTAACCAGCTTGCAAGAATACCATTTCCTCCCCATTCAATAGCATTGGCAATAAATTTTGATGAATTAGTATTGGTATTATAGTAATCGTAACCTACTAAAATTGCTTTTCCAAGTCCAATATCCCTAGTAGTAACAACCGCATTTCCATTGTATTCAACTATATTTGTTG
>CAZVEW010000059.1:0-14483 GCA_964625955.1 uncultured Vicingus sp.
TGTATTTGAACAATAGATTGCTTGTAAAATATCACCCCTCTTTTATCTCCCCTCAGGGGGAGAAACTTCCTCCCTTGGGGGAGGAGGGAGGAAGGTGAAATTTTGGGTTAAAATCCTCCATCACTTATAATGGCTTCTAAACGGATTCCTCGAGAACCTTTTATTAAAAGTTGGTGGTTGATAAGACCTGTGTGTTTTAGCCAATCAATAGCTGTTGTAACATTTTTTAGGTAAGTAAAATTATATTTATTGCTTACGGAATTAAATTCTTTTCCCACAAATAAGGCACTCATGTTTAATGCGTGTGCTTTGTCAACAATTTTTTGATGTTCTTGTCGGCTAATATTTCCTAACTCTAACATATCTCCTAAAATCATTAATTTGTCTTTTGAGGTGTTTGCTACAAAAGTATCTATTGCAGCGTTCATACTTGTAGGATTGGCATTGTAAGCATCTAAAAAAATGGTATTACTATTTATTTTAATAATTTGAGAGCGATTATTTTTAGGTGTATAATCTTCAATGGCATTTTGTATTTGAGTTGGCGGAACATCAAAATAATTACCTATGCAAATGGCTGCTAAAATGTTATTGTAGTTATAATTTCCGTATAATTTAGTGGTAATGATTTCATTATTCCATTTTAATTTAACATAAGGTGTTGATGAAATTAATTTACCAATACAATCGGCATTAGCATTTCCGTAAGTATATTTAGCCATATTATTTGAAAGAGCAACTAAAACTTTATCTTCAGCATTTACAAATACTTTTCCTTTTACAGATTTTACAAATTGATACAGTTCATTTTTTGTTTGCTGAACTCCTTTAATACTTCCAAAACCTTCAATATGTGCTGTTCCGATATTGGTAATAATTCCGTAATTAGGTTCGGCAATTTGGCATAAAAAATCAATTTCTCCTACATGAGAAGCTCCCATTTCAATAATAGCTATTTCGCAATTTCTTGGAATAGAAAGTAGGCTTAAAGGAACGCCAATGTGATTGTTTAAGTTCCCTTTAGTGGCTGTTGTTTTGTATTTTTTAGCAAGGACGGTATTAATTAATTCTTTGGTGGTTGTTTTTCCGTTAGTACCTGTAATTCCTATTATTGGAATAGTAAGTTGTTTTCTGTGATAGTTTGCTAATTGCTGTAAGGTTTTTAAAACATCATTTACCAAAATGTAATTAGCAGAGGTTTGATATTTTCGTTCATCAATAATGGCATACTTTGCCCCTTTACTCAGTGCATCTTTAGCAAATTTATTTCCATTAAAATTATTGCCTTTTAAGGCAAAAAACAAACAATTTTTAGTAATTTTTCTTGTATCAGTGCAAACGGTTGGATACGTTAAGAAAGTGTTATATAAACTCGATATTTTCATGGCATAAACATAAAAAAACCTCATCAGTTTAACACTAATGAGGTTTTTATTTTATAAACTTTTATTGTTAATATCCTAAACCTACAGGGCTGCCCAATCTAGTCATAGCACATCTAAATCCGATGTAAGAGGTAGATTGGTCTTCGGTTAAATATCTTCTTGTACCAGGCACCATCCAATAGGCTCGGTCTTTCCAAGATCCTCCTTTGTAAACTCTTGCTTTATCATTGATTAAAGATGTAGTTCCAAACTGATACATTTGTTTTGTTGCATCTTGCTTATCGAAATCTGAATCGACTGTTCCGGGGTCAACTTCTCCGTAGAAAATACTAGATTCCCAATGACCATCTAAGTAATCAATATTGTCGGCTTGTTTATAATTTCTTCTGTTTGTTAAATCGTCTAGTTTAGGATCTACATTTCTTTCTATGATATGACCTAATGTGTCTTTTTCCATGATGGCACCATCTTCATCTAAAGTTTTTGTTTTGTAAACGTTTCCTCTAAAAGGCCTAAAGTCATCGTCATCTTCTAATGACAAAGGTCTATAAACATCCATTACCCATTCGCTAACATTTCCAGCCATATTGTATAAGCCATAATCATTAGGCCAATATGCATAAACTGGAGCTGTAACATCTGCATTATCGTTTAATGCACCAGCAACTCCCATATTATCACCTCTTCCTCTTTTAAAGTTGGCAAGTATTTGTCCAATGTATTTTTCGTTAGAATTTCTAACGGCATGTCCATTCCATGGGTATAATTTTCTGTCAGGAATTAATTCGTCAATAGTATTTCCTATTAACCCATAAGCTGCATATTCCCACTCAGCTTCTGTTGGCAGTCTGTATTTTGGTAAAAGAATACCATCTTCAATAGTTGCATTTCTATATTCTCTATTTGGGTTTAAATCTGGGATACCATCAACCCTTTTGCCACTTTCATATTGACCAACAAGGTAAGCTTCGGTGTTAAAGTTATCTTCATTTATTTGGTTAGGGTAATGTTCAAATAAACCCTCTCTAATTAATATAAGCTCATTAACTCTATCTGTCCGCCATGCACAAAAATCATTTGCTTGTAGCCAGTTAACACCAACAACGGGGTAATCTCTGTATGCTGGGTGTCTTAAATAAAAGTTTACATAAGGCTCGTTATATGCTAGTTTGCTTCTCCACACTAATGTATCAGGAAGTGCTTTGTGGTAAACTTCAGGGTAATCTGCACTATAAACGCGTTGTAACCAGTATAAATATTCTAAATACATAAAATTAGTTACTTCTGTTTCATCCATATAGAATGAGGAAATGGTAACAGTTCTAGGAATATTATTCCAATCGTAGTTAACTTCTTGTTCTACTCTACCCATGGTAAATCTTCCTCCTTCAATTAAAACTAAACCAGGTCCTGTTTCTTGTTCAAAGTAAGGTGCTTTTTGGAAGCCGCCATTTTTTGGGTTGTTGAATTCCCACCCTGTAGCACCAGATTGCTCTTTATGACAAGAAGTAAATAACAATGGGGTTGCTAATAACATAAGTAATAAATATTTTTTTCCTTTTCCTTTTAATTTCATAACTATTGAGTTTGTGAATGCAAATATATAACTAAAATGATGGACAACTTATTGTTCTAAACTTTCTTTTTCTGGGTTTACAGTCAAATTGTAAGCCTGTAGAAAATTCGTGAGAACCAGCAGTTGTGTTTGTTAGTTTTGATATAGTAATGTCGTAGCTATAACCAAATTTTAATATGCCTGTTTGAAAGCCTAATAAAGCAATAAATGAATCGGAGTTTCTATACCATAAACCGGCAACTATTGGTCCTTTACTATAATACATGCCAAAATTAATTTGTAAAAAATCTTGTTGTAATTGAACCAATAAATTTGGAGATAAAGAGGCAGGTTCTCCTTTACCTTCTAGAGGAATAACAGCTCCTGCATGAAAAGTATATTTTCGAGGTAGTGGGCTAACCCCTTCAATTACAGATTCGTCAGGTTGTGTTAGATGATTTACAGCAAAACCTACAAAATATTTTTCACTAAAGCCTAAAATACCAGCAGAGAAATCGGCATAATTTCTAGGTTTATCTCTCTGAACTTCATTTGTAGTGTAAACAAAACCTCTTCGAGGATCAATTTGATCACCAAAAGTTAATTTAGTCCAATCAACTCTTTTTTGAGCCCATGTACCTTGTAAACCTAATTTAAGTGAAAATTTTCTTGTGACAGGTAATTGATAAGAATACATTCCACTAACATTTGTGGTGCTTAACGTACCTTCACCAGCCCTATCATTCCATACCAACAAACCAATACCTCCAGCTAAAGCATCAACGTGTTGGTCGTAAGAAGCACTTGTTGTAACAAATGATCCACTGATTCCTGGCCATTGATTTCTGTAGTTTAAAGAGACTCTTGGACAATGAGCTGTTCCTGCAAACGCAGGATTTAGGTATAATGGATTAGCATAAAATTGAGTGAATTCGGGATCTTGCCCAAAAACATTACTAGCCGTAAATAGATAGAAAACCAATACAGGTATGGCTCTAACTACTAATGTTTTTAATGTTTTACCTTTTATCATATAAGCTTTTCTTACGCAAAACTAATTTACGAAGTTTCAAATATATATATTTTGAAATACTTATGAAAACAATATTTCAAATTTTGTTTCGTTTTTAAATAAAAATATGCTATTTCATATTGTAAATATACGTTATTTAATCTTAATTTAGTTCAAAAAAAATAATGAAAATTTTAAAGTATTCTTGTTTTCTTCTGTTTTTCAGCTCTTTTAACATCTCTTTTGCTAATAATGTTTTGCAGGGTAAATTAATTTGGCATGCTAATATTATTTCAAATAGTGATGATTTTACGGCTAAACATTTTTTTTATTTCGATGATATCAGGTATGATGATACTAAAGATTATTTGGGGCTTTATTACAAACAATTAAAATTAAATAATGAAGAAGTACTTGATGTTACCATAAATAATATAGAATATGAAAATATTAGTAAAGATTCAATAAAATATGTATCGGGGTTTAAATATATTAAAAACAATATTGATTTAAAATTTGCTAATGCTTTAAACAAAAAAGTTAGCTATGGCATAATTTCTTTTGTACCTATTATTTATGATAAATTAACCAATAGCTATAAAAGGGTTGTTAAGTATAGTTTTAATATAGTAACGAGGAAGAAGTTCGTTGCGAACGTTACACAGAAAAGCAATGTTTCTAGTTCTGTTCTCTCCACAGGAGATTGGTATAAAATAGGTGTTGTGAAAAATGGTGTTTTTAAGCTTACCTATTCTTTTTTAAAAGATTTAGGTTTAGATATTAATAATATTGATCCAAATAACATTAAAATTTATGGTAATGGAGGAAAAATGCTTCCCGAAAAAAACTCAGCATTTAGGTATGACGATTTACAACAAAATGCCATTTATGTAGCAGGAGCATCAGATGGCAAATTTGATAAAAGTGATTTTATTTTGTTTTATGGACAAGACCCAGACGCTTGGAAATATAATTCAACAACAGGCAGGTTTAATCATACAAAAAATAGGTATAGCGATACCACTTATTATTTTATAACCACAAGTAATACAGGTCAAATACCTAAAAGAATATCAATGCAAAATTCTTCAACTAATCCTAATGTTACGGTAACCTCCTTTAACGATTATGCCTATTATGAAAAAGATTTAATAAATTTAATACAGTCTGGAAATATGTGGTTAGGAGAACTCTTCGATATTAAAACAAGCTATAGCTTTGTGTTTAATTTTCCTAATGTAGATGTATTAACCCCTGCTTTTACACATGTTTCAGTAGCGGCAAGATCTAGTACAAACAGCCTATTTACCGTAAACATAGGCTCAAATAATATGAGCCTACTTATAAACCCTGTAAATACCGCTTCTTTTGAAGCAACATATGCCAATTTAAACGCAGATAGTATGAGTTTTAATACCTCCTCTGATGTAATTACGCTAAATATAAATTATAATAAGCCAAACATATCTTCTATCGGTTGGTTAGATGAAATTGAATTAAATGTAAGAAGAAAACTAATTATGGTCGGCAATCAACTTTTTTTTAGAGATATGAATTCTGTCGGAACTGGGAATATTGCCGAATTTAAAATAAGTAATGCTACAGATATAAAAAAAGTTTGGGATATTACAGATCCTATTAATGTAAAAGAACAAGCGTATAGTTTTTCTAACAACTTACTAACTTTTAATACTTCTACAAGCAGCTTAAAAAAGTTTGTTGCATTAACCGATGTTTATGAAAGTCAACTTTATGCTTTAGGACATGTTGATAACCAAAACTTACACGGCATAACACAAGCTGACATGATAATTGTGAGTCACCCTGATTTCTTATCCCAAGCAGCACAAATTGCCGATTTCCATACCAACCAAGGTTTGAATGTAAAAATAGTAACGCCACAACAAATTTATAATGAATTTTCTTCAGGTTCTCAAGATATTGTGGCGATTAGAGATTTTGTAAGAATGTTGTATGATAGAGCAACTACTACTAATGATTTACCAAAATATCTTTTACTCTTTGGAGATGGATCTTACGATAATAAAAATAGGGTAGTAGGCAATACTAATTTTATACCTACTTACGAATCTGATAATTCAATTGACGTAATAGGCTCTTTGGTATCTGATGATTTTTATGGCTTACTTGATACTAATGAAGGTTCTTGGGCATCAACTGCAGAATTAGTTGATATTGGAATTGGACGATTTCCCGTAAAAAATCAAGAAGAAGCGAATAATGTTGTAAATAAAGTTCTTAATTACAATACTTCAACAACTATGAATGATTGGAGGAATTTGATAACTTTTGTTGGAGATGATGAAGATAATAATGTGCATATGTCACAAGCTAATTCATTAGCAGCAGAAGTAGAAACAAATAAGCCAGTTTTTAATGTTGATAAAATATTTTTTGATGCTTTTAAACAAGAATCTACGCCAGGTGGTCCTCGATATCCTGATGTAAATAATAAAATAAACAAAGCAGTAACTAATGGCACCTTAGTATTAAACTATACAGGGCATGGAGGCGAAGTGGGATGGTCTGTAGAAAGAGTTTTAGCTCTTTCTGATATTAATAGTTGGACGAATACCAAGAGTTATCCGCTAGTAATTACCGCAACATGTGAATTTAGTAGGTGGGACGACCCAGAAAGAACATCAGCGGGAGAGTTGGTGTTAATTAATAAAGGAGGAGGAATAGCCTTATTTACCACTGTACGGCTTACTTTTTCTAGCCCAAATTTTCAACTAAATAAAACTATTTATACCACCGCTTTTAATAAAATTAACAACGAATATCAAACTATGGGCGAAATTTTTAGAACTATAAAAAATTTAAATGCAAGCAACAGAAATAACAGAAATTTTACTTTGTTAGGAGATCCTGCTCTTAAGTTAGCTTTTCCTAGATACAACGTGGCAACAACCTTATTTAACGGTGCACCTATTTCTTCCTCAGCCGATACCATAAAAGCTTTAAGTCAAGTAACAATAACAGGGGAAGTACAAGACCAAAATGGTGTTAAACTAACTAGTTTTAATGGCATTATTTATCCAACCGTATTTGATAAACCAAAGCAAATTACAACACTCCAAAACGATGGCGGAGCTGCATTTAATTTCAATTTACAAACAAGTAAACTCTTTAAAGGAAAAGTGAGTGTTCAAAATGGCGATTTTTCTTTTTCGTTTGTTGTGCCAAAAGATATTGCCTTTAATTATGGAAAAGGAAAATTAAGTTATTATGCCGAAAATCAGGTAGATGATGCAAACGGTTATTTTTCTAATTTTTACATTGGAGGTACTGCCGATAGTGTTGTTGCAGATGTTAATGGACCAACTTTAAACTTATTTATGAACGATGATAATTTTGTTTTTGGAGGAATTACGGATGAAAATCCAATATTATTTGCTAAAATTAACGATACACACGGAATAAATATGGTCGGAAATGGTATTGGTCATGATATTGTTGCTGTGTTGGATGGTAAAACAAACGAGTCGTTTATCCTAAATGATTTTTATGAGGCAGACCTAAATAGTTACCAAAAAGGAACGATTCATTTTCCATTTAAGAATTTACTAGAAGGAAGGCATACACTGAGTTTGAAAGTTTGGGATGTTTATAATAACTCATCAGAAGCCACCATAGAATTTGTTGTTGTTAAGGATAAAAATATTCAATTAACTAGGGTTTACAACTATCCGAATCCATTTACTACACATACAGAATTTTGGTTTGAGCATAACCAACCGGGTAAACAAATGCATGCACAAGTACAAATTTTTACCATTTCAGGTAAATTGGTTAAAACCATAGAAAAAGATATTCTTAATGAAGGGTATCGCTCTACTTCAATTACTTGGGATGGCTTAGATAAATATGGCGATAGAATAGCAAGAGGGGTCTATATCTACAAGTTAAAAGTAAGAGCAGCAAATTTTTCAACAGCTGAGAAATATCAAAAATTGGTTATTTTGTAATAAAACACAATAAAATTAATAAGAATGTCGTTTAAAGGTCTTAAAATTAAACGCCACAAAATATAAAAATGTATATTTGTTACCTGAATAATTAAGAATAGATGAAAAGAATTATTTTAAGTTTATTAGTAACTTTGTTATTAATAATAAATGTAAAAGCCCAACAAACTCAAAAGCAAAGTATTTTACAGTTAAATGCTATCACAACAGCTGTTCCTTTTTTATTAATAGCACCAGATTCTAGGGCTGGAGCAATGGGAGATGCTGGTGTTGCTTCATCTCCTGATGCAAATTCAATGCATTGGAATGCTGCGAAAATGGCCTTTTTAGAAAAAGAAATGGGGGTGTCAATCTCCTATTCTCCTTGGTTAAGAAGATTAGTCCCAGACATTAACCTGTCTTATGTAAGTGCCTATAAAAAAATAGGGAAAGACCAAACAATAGGGGCTTCACTAAGGTATTTCTCGTTAGGAGATATAAAGTTTACAGACGAAAATGGTGAGCCAATAGGGAATTTTAACCCCAATGAGTTTGCTTTTGATGTAGGATATTCTAGGAAGTTAGGAGGTAAATTCTCTGGCGGTATTGTTGCTAGATATATTTACTCTGATTTAACAGGAGGTATATCCTCACAAGGTTCAAGTACAAAAGCAGGTAAATCTTTTGCTGTTGATATTTCTGGGTTTTATACCAATCCAGACTTAGAATTATTCAAACAAAAAGCAATCTTAAATGTAGGAATGAATATTTCTAATATAGGGGCTAAGATATCCTATACAGCTGATGCAATAAAAGATTTTCTACCTATTAATTTAAGGTTTGGGCAAGCATTAACTTTTGTTTTAGATGAATATAACTCTTTTACCTTTTTAACAGACTTTAATAAATTGTTAGTGCCAACACCCCCAATTTACGCAACAACTTCTACAGGTCAGCCAATTATAGATCCTCAAACAGGTCAGCCAGAAATAGCGTCAGGTAAAGATCCGAATGTCCCTATTGTTACTGGTATCTTACAATCATTTGGAGACGCACCAAATGGTTTTAAAGAAGAGCTTAGAGAATACAACATTTCTGTTGGTATGGAGTACGTGTATAACAAACAATTTGCAGTAAGAGCAGGTTATTTTAATGAAGATGCTTCTAAAGGAAACAGAAAATATTTCACTGTAGGAGCTGGTTTAAAGATGAGTGTATTTAGTGTCGATTTTTCTTATTTAATTTCAACAACACAAGATAACCCTCTAGCAAATACAGTAAGATTTTCTTTGATGTTTGATTTTGAATCTTTTAAAAAACAGAATAAAGATTCTAAAAGCTCAAATTAATTTATAACCGTTATAAAGTGAAAATTAAAGTTGGATTTGGATTTGATGTTCATCAGTTAAAGAAAGATGTAGAATTTTGGCTGGGAGGAATCAAAATTGAGCATGAAAAAGGTACTGTTGGTCATTCGGATGCAGATGTTTTAATTCATTCTATTTGCGATGCATTGTTAGGTGCTGCCAACATGAGAGATATAGGGTTTCATTTTCCTCCAACAGATGGACAATATGAGGGTGTAGATAGTAAACTATTGCTTAGAAAAGTAATTTCTATAATAGCAACTAGAGGTTTTACAGTAGGGAATATCGATGCAACTATTGCATTGCAAGAACCTAAGATATCTCCTTATATAGATAGAATGAGAAAGGTTTTGGCAGAAACAATGGAAATTGAAGAAATAGACATTTCTATAAAGGCCACAACTACCGAGAGCTTAGGGTTTGAAGGCCGGAAAGAGGGCGTTTCAGCCTATACAGTTGCTTTGATTCAACAATAAACTACCTTCCTTTTTTCTTTATTAGCTTTTCTTAATTACCTTTGTTTTTCTATGCATATAAAACACAATATCTCTTTAAAACCATACAATACTTTTGGAATTGATGTTAAAACAAAGCAATTTGTTGAGGTAAAACAATTAAATGATTTAATAGAAATTCTTCAAAATAATAAATTACCACTTTTAATCCTTGGTGGTGGAAGCAACTTGCTTTTTACTAAAAATTTTGATGGTTTAGTTATTAAAAACGAGTTAAAAGGAATTGACCTCGTTAAGGAAGATAAAGATAATATTTACTTAAAAGTTGGGGCAGGCGAAATTTGGCATGAATTTGTGCTGTATTGTATTGAAAAAAATTATGCTGGAATTGAAAATCTATCTTTAATACCAGGCTGTGTTGGGGCAAGTCCCATACAAAATATTGGAGCTTATGGTGTTGAAGTTAAAGATATTATAACCGAAGTAGAGGCTTTTGATTTAAACAATTTTACGATTAAGAAAATTACCAATAACGAATGTGAATTTGGGTACAGAACAAGTATCTTTAAAACCAAAGAAAAAGGAAACTATTTAATAACCGCTGTTACGTTTAAACTCAGTAAAATAGCGGAAGTTAATGTTACTTACGGAGCAATAACTCAAGAATTAACTTGTTTAGGCATTAAAAATCCAAGCATAGCAGACGTAAGCAAAGCAATTGTAAATATTAGAACAAATAAGCTGCCTAATCCTAATGAAATAGGAAATTCGGGCAGTTTTTTTAAAAATCCAGTAATTGCTGTAAATGTAAAAAATAAGCTTGAAACTAAATATCCAAATATGCCTAGTTATCCTCAAAAAGATGGAACATATAAAATTGCAGCAGGGTGGTTGATAGAACAATGCGGATGGAAAGGTAAAAAGATTGATAACTATGGCGTACATAAAAACCAAGCCTTAGTTTTAGTTAATTATGGAGGTGCTTCAGGACAAGATATTTTAGCTTTATCAACACAAATTATGTTGTCTGTTAAAGAGCAATTTAACATCGAATTAGAAAGAGAAGTAAATATTATATAATAATTATATCAGATTCTAAAAAAAATACTAAATTTGCAGTCCCTTAAAAAATAAAGATTATAGAAAATGGCAAAAAAAGGAAATAGAGTTCAGGTAATAATAGAGTGTACAGAGCATAAAACATCTGGAATGCCTGGAACTTCAAGGTACATTACAACAAAAAACAAAAAAAACACACCCGATAGAATTGAATTAAAAAAATACAATCCGATTCTAAAAAAAGTTACTATTCATAAAGAAATTAAATAAGTCATGGCAAAGAAAACAGTTGCAACCTTACAAAAAGGCGGAAAAAACTTAACTAAAGTAATTAAAATGGTTAAGTCAGAAAAAACAGGTGCTTATGCTTTTAAAGAAGCGATGGTGCCAAATGCGAAAGTTCAAGAGTTTTTTAATAAGAAATAATTATACGATTTCGTATATTTGAGGCTTCTTTCTTTTTTAGAAAGAAGCTTTTTTGTTTTATCAGAATTTGAATTTTAAATCACTAATTATCAATTATTAACATGGCATTTTTTAAAAAAATATTTTCGAAAGATAAAAAAGAAGTCTTAAACGAAGGTTTAGAAAAAACAAAAACCAGTTTTTTTTCGAAGATTACCCGAGCAGTAGCAGGTAAAACTACTGTTGATGCAGAAGTGTTGGATAATTTAGAAGAAATTTTAGTTACATCAGATGTTGGTGTTGATACCACTTTAAAGATAATAGGAAAGATAGAAGAAAGAGTTGCGAAAGATAAATATTTAGGAACGGCAGAGCTAAACAAAGTTTTAAGAGAAGAAATTGCTTCTTTAATGGAAGAAAATAATACTGGAAATTATACAGAATTTTCTGTTCCAGAACAAGAAGAACCTTATGTAATTATGGTGGTTGGCGTAAATGGCGTTGGAAAAACAACCACCATTGGCAAATTGGCTTATCAATTTAAAAAGCAAGGTAAAAGTGTTTTGTTAGGAGCTTCCGATACGTTTAGGGCAGCAGCAGTTGACCAATTAAAGATTTGGGCAAACAGAGTTGATGTGCCAATTGTAGAACAAGGCATGAATGCAGACCCAGCTTCTGTGGCTTTCGATACTTTACAATCTGCCAAAGCAAAAAATTCCGATGTAGTAATTATTGATACCGCAGGAAGATTGCACAACAAAATAAACTTAATGAACGAATTATCTAAAATAAAAAAAGTGATGAAAAAGGTAATACCCACCGCTCCGCATGAAATTTTGTTAGTCTTAGATGGCTCTACAGGGCAAAATGCCTTTGAACAAGCCAAACAATTTTCTTTAGCAACAGAAATTAATGCTTTGGCAATAACTAAATTAGATGGAACTGCTAAAGGCGGTGTTGTTATAGGTATTTCTGACCAATTTAAAATACCTGTTAAATACATTGGTGTTGGCGAAGGAATGGAACACCTCCAAGTTTTTAATAAACACGAATTTGTTGATTCACTTTTTAAAGCATAGCAATTAAATGTTCAAGATTTGATGTTCGATGTTGACCTCAAACCTCAAACTTCAAACTTCAAACCTCAAACCATAGCACATGAAAAACATTATTTTAATTTTATTTACAACTTTAGCGTTTCAGGTTGTGGCAAAAGAAAAAATTACTTTTAAAGCTCCTGATAATCTTTCTATTACAGCAGATTTGTACGTTACTAACCCTAAAAATTCACCATTTATTGTTTTGTTTCATCAAGCAGGTTGGAGTAGAGGAGAGTACCGTGAAATTGCTCCAGCGTTAAATAAATTAGGCTATAATTGCATGGCAATAGACCAACGTTCTGGTGGAGAAATTAATGGTGTAATTAATGAAACACATCAATTAGCCGTAAAACAACAAAAAGGGACAAGCTATTTAGATGCCAAACAAGATATGAATGCAGCAATAAATTATGTAAGAGATAATTATCCTAATGCAGCAAAATTAATTATTTGGGGAAGTTCTTATTCCTCGTCATTGGTTTTAAAAATAGGTGGAGCAAGAAAAGACATTGATGCAATTTTAGCTTTTTCACCAGGCGAGTATTTTAAAAAATTAGGAAAAACCAATCATTATATTCTTGATAGTGCTAAAAATATTAAAGTTCCTGTATTTATTTGTTCGGCAAAAGCTGAAAAAACGAGTTGGCAAAAGATATTCGATGCCATTCCTTCAAAAAAGAAAAAATCGTTTTTACCCAAAACCAAAGGGCATCATGGTTCTAAGGCTTTGTGGGAAAAGTTTGCCGACCATGATGATTATTGGGATGCTGTAATGGCTTTTCTTAGAACAATTTAATTTAGCTGTATTGAAAACAAAAACACTTAAAAAAAATAAAGTTAATGTAATTACTTTAGGTTGTTCAAAAAACCTGTTCGATTCGGAAGTTACGATAACACAGCTTAAAGCCAATGGTTTTGAGGTAGAACACGAAGCAAAACAAGATGATTCGGAAATAGTAATTATTAATACTTGTGGATTTATTGATAATGCCAAAGAAGAATCGATAGATACCATTTTACAGTATGCCGAAGCAAAAAAAAATGGTTTGGTTGATAAATTATATGTTACAGGCTGTTTATCAGAACGATATAAAGAGAATTTAGCAGAAGAAATAAAAGAAGTAGATGCCTTTTTTGGCACACGAGAATTGCCAAAACTCTTAAAAACATTAAAAGCCGATTACAAACACGAATTAATTGGCGAACGAATAATTACAACACCAAGCCATTATGCTTTTTTAAAAATTTCGGAAGGTTGCGACAGAAAATGTGCTTTTTGTGCTATTCCTTTAATGCGAGGAAATCATGTTTCAACTGCTATTGAGGATTTAGTTGTGCAAGCAAAAAATTTAGCAAAAAAAGGAGTTAAAGAACTAATTTTAATTGCTCAAGAATTAACCTTTTATGGTTTAGATATTTATGGCGAACGAAAATTACCACAATTATTACAAGCACTTTCTAAAGTAGAGGGTATTGAGTGGATTCGTTTACATTACGCCTATCCAACAGGTTTTCCTATGGAGATTATCGAAGAAATGAAAAATAATCCCAAGGTTTGCAATTATTTGGATATTCCGTTGCAACACGCATCTAACAATATGCTAAAAGCCATGAAACGTGGAGCAACAAGGGAAAAAACTACACAGTTGATTAATGAGGTAAGACAATTAATTCCAAACATTACCATTCGAACCACTTTTATTGTCGGATTTCCGGGCGAAACACGAGAAGATGTTGAAGAACTGAAAGAATGGATAGCAGCAATGCAATTTGACCGTTTGGGCGTATTTACTTATTCTCATGAAGAAGATACAACAGCTTACGCATTGAAAGACGATATTCCTGAAGAAGAAAAACAAGCTAGAGCACAAGAAATAATGGATTTTCAGCAAGGAATTTCTTTGTCGTTAAACCAACAAAAAATAGGAAAAACCTTTAAAGTTTTGTTTGATAGGGTAGAAGGCGATTATTTTGTAGGTCGAACAGAATACGATTCCCCTGAAGTGGATAATGAGGTATTGGTGAAAAAAGATACCAACTTTGTGAGAATTGGAGATTTTGCTAACATTAAAATTACCGATGCAGATGATTTTGATTTGTATGGTGTTGTTGATTAGCTAATTAATACCAATTTAACATCAAAACACCCGATATAAATCATTTCTATTTTCCTTTTT
>CAZVEW010000060.1:0-14294 GCA_964625955.1 uncultured Vicingus sp.
ACTTTAACAACGGCAACGGGTTGTGATAGTGTGTTAACAACAACTTTAATAATTAATGCTAAGCCGACAGTTGTTACAAGCATGGATACAACAATTTGTGGAGGAGGTTCTGTAATAATAAGTGCCACAGGAGGACTCACTTATAGTTGGGATAATGGGTTAGGTGTTGGACAAGCCCAAACGGTAACACCTATTTCTACAACAACTTACATAGTAGTAGTAGTAGACAGTAATAATTGTTCTGATACAGGAAGTGTCATGATTTCTGTTATTCAAGGAACTGTTGCTGATGCTGGGATAGACCAAGATCAATGTGATAATGTTTTAAGCTTTTCATTGGGAGGCAACACCCCTTTAATTACTGGTGAAACTGGATTGTGGACTTCTGTAGGACAAGGAATTGTAGCAACGCCAAGTGTTCCTACATCTGCTGTTACGGGACTTGCAACAGGGGCTAATATATTTGTCTGGACAATTGTGAGCGGAACTTGTCCGCCATCATCAGATACTGTACTTATTAATATTACAAACTGTGAACCCCCATCTATAATCATACCCAATGTATTTACACCAAATGGAGATGGAAGTAACGATGTATTTACTGTTGTGGGAGTTAACTTAACTTCAGTAGAAGGAGAAATTTGGAATAGATGGGGACAAAAAATGTTCTCTTGGAATAATGTTAATGGTTATTGGGATGGAAGAACTTTAGCGGGAAAAGAAGCTCCAGATGGAACTTATTTTGTTATTATTAAAGCAAAAGGAAATGATGGAACTGATTTCTTTAAGAAAGGAACTTTTAGTTTAATTAGATAAAAACACAAAAATATTAAGTGAGAGAATGCTTCTTCTTGAGGTTTTTTCTTTTTTATCTGATGTTTTTTTAATTAAGTTGCTATAACTATCTAAAAAAATAATACTAAAAATCAGTTTAACTTGGTAATAACCTCTTTAATAACTCAAATTTTTTTTTCGAAGATAATATATTCTTAATCCATTGCTTGTTTTCTTTCTTATACCAAAAAAAGAAACGATTTTGGTCTTGTTTTTCTTTTGCTGTTTTTGGTGTGAAAACAGGTTTTAAAGTGTAGGGGTGAAATCCTGAGTAATAAATTACTGTTGCAACCGTCATGGGAGTTGGCGTAAAATCGTTTACTTGTTCTAATTGAAATCCCATATCTTTAGTTTCGGCAGCTAGGTTTGCCATGTCTTCTAATTTACAAGCTGGGTGACTAGAAATAAAATAAGGAATTAATTGTTGCTTTAAATTTAGTTTTTTGTTAATCCTGTCAAAAGTTTTTTTAAAAAGATGAAAATTTTTAAACGATGGCTTTCTCATTAGTTTCAACACCTCATCAGAGGTATGTTCTGGTGCTACCTTTAATCTTCCCGAAACGTGATGTTTTATTACTTGTTCGGTGTATTCTTCTAAATCATTTTTATCGGCATTTTTATTAAATGCTGACACCAACATATCATAACGAATACCACTACCAACAAAGGCTTTTTTTACTTTTGGGTGATTATTTACTGTTTTGTAAATATCTGTTAATGCTTGGTGAGAAGTGTCTAAATTACTGCAAATTACTGGCGAAATACACGATGGACTTGCACATTTATCGCAAATAGCTTGAATTTTCCCTTTCATTTTATACATATTTGCCGAAGGGCCACCTAAATCACTAATATATCCTTTAAAATCATCCATTAAAGTAACTTGCTCTACTTCTTTTAATATAGATTTTTTTGAACGACTGGCAATAAATTTTCCTTGATGAGCAGAAATAGTACAAAAGCTACACCCTCCAAAGCACCCTCGGTGCATATTTATCGAAAATTTAATCATCTCGAAAGCAGGAATAACACCTCTCTTTTCATATTTTGGATGAGGTAATCTAGTGTAAGGCAAATCAAAAGAAGTGTCAATTTCTTTTGCTGTCATTGTTGTAAAAGGAGGGTTGATAACCAATAATTTATCGTTAATTTTTTGGGTCAGCCTGTTGGCATTTACTTTATTAGATTCTTGCTCAATGTATTTAAAATTAGCCGCAAAAGTTTTTTTGCTTTTTAAACAATCGTTATGAGACGCTAATTTTTTATCGTTCCAATTTTTATTTTTGGGAATAGGTTCTTCCTTATTAATTAAAAAAGCGGTTTGTTTAATTGTTTTTAACGATTTAAAAGGTACTCCTTTTAAAAGTAGGTTAATTATTTCGCGTAAAGGTTGTTCGCCCATTCCGTACACCAACAAATCTGCTTTGGCATCAAACAAAATGCTTGGTTTTAGTTGGTTACTCCAATAATCATAATGAGTAACCCTTCGCAAAGAAGCCTCAATTCCTCCGATTAAAACAGGAACTTCGGGATAAATTTCTTTTAATATGTTGGCGTAAACGACTGTGGCATAATCTGGTCTAAAACCTTTTTGTCCGTTAGGGGTATAGGCATCGTTAGTGCGTAGTCTTTTATTGGCTGTGTAGTGATTTACCATCGGATCCATACATCCTGCGGTAACGCCAAAGAATAATTTTGGGATTCCTAATTTTTTAAAATCTCGCCAATCATCTTTCCAATTAGGCTGAGGAACTATGGCTATTTTTAACCCTAAACTTTCTACAATGCGACCAACAACGGCAGCCCCAAAAGCAGGGTGATCAACATAAGCATCTCCAGTAAAGAGAATTACATCTAACTCGTTCCAGCCTCGTTTAATACATTCTTTTTTTGTTGTTGGAAGCCAATCTGTTATTTTGCGTGGGTGTGTCATATATCACACAAAAGTACACAAAGAAATTAGTGCTTATTTTGAAGCTAATTGATTAACTACCTTTTGAATAATTGATGCAATATTATTTGCATCATTTTTGGGTATTTTACTGTCGTTTACTTCTGCAAGAATAAATAAATGAGTATTTGTTTTAACAATTTGTTGCTTTGCAGCTATTGCTTCTTGGTAAGAATTAAAGTTGCCAATTTTATAAATATTGTTATTTGCCGACATGGCAACAATTTGGGTGTTACCTATTTTTTCTAAAACTTTATCAAGCATTTCGAGAGAATTTAAAGGAATAGCCAATGAAAAATGATGGTTTAATCCAGCATTTTTTACTTGATTTAAATAATCTTTTTCTATATTTTTTGTGTTTGACAAAACCTTACTCAATATAATTTGGTGTGTATATTGAATAGAAATTGCTTGAGCAACCGCAATGGTTTCTTTATCATTAAAAGCAATTATTTTTGCATTTTTACAACCTGCTTTACACAATAATAATTTTACAGTATTAGCATCATTAAAAGAAATAAATTTTCCAAACTGATATTTTATTTTATGTTGTGATTTTAATTTTCTTAAATAGTAATATTTTGAAATTACCTGTTTAGAAGTGTTAAATTCGGTGCTAGGTATTTCTATTTGATAAATTATTCCTTTTGGAAGTTTTGGGTTATTGGCTTTGAGATTAAGTCCTAAAGTTACACATATTATTAGTGCTAAATATTTAATTGAATTTTTCATAATTTAAGGGGTGTTTATTGGTAAGCAGCTATGTAATATATACTGTTTTATTGACAATAATGTTTCATTTTTTATTAAAAAAGCGAACTTAACAGGTAAAGAATGCTATTAATTGATAAGTTTTGTACGGTTTTTTCCATTGTATGGTGGTTTGGGCGATTAAGTAAAAAGTGGAAAGCAACAAGTGGCAAGTGAAAAGCTAGGAGCGTTATTACTATTAGTTTTTCATGGTGTTTAAAATTATTTCTTACATCGAACTCTGATTTTTAGGATACTATTGTGTCATCTGGTTTTATATTTCCATTTTAAATCTCTCTTAAGATTGCTAATTACCTAAGAATTTTTTCTCTTGAATATTTGCCATTATTATTAACAGACACAATATATAATCCTTTAGGGTTATTGGCTAAAGAAAAACGGTAACTGTTAGTGTTAGTGTTTTTTGCAGACACTAAACTTCCTTTTAAATCGTAAATTGAAATTATTCTTTCTGAACTATTATTAAATACGATGTTGTAACTTCCATTTCCATAATTTAATATTTTATGGCTATTTGTTTGATTTTCGGCAATTGCTGTAGCAATAGATGGATCGTATTGAACATTAATTAATTTTGTTTTTTGATCGGAACAACCATTATTAGTGCTAGCAGTTAAAGTAACATTAAAATCACCAATGGCGGCATAATAATGAATGGGAGATGTTTGGTTAGAAGAAGCTGTTCCATCACCAAAATCCCAAGTTAGGCTTTGTGCATTTTGGCAGGTGCTAGTAAAAATAGCTTCCCCTCCATCACTTAAATAAATTGTATCTGCACTTAAGTGAAAATCTGCACTTAAATGAGGTGCCGCAACAATTGCAAAATTATAATCATCATCAATACCTTTACTACTAACAATAGCATGATAATTGCCAGGTTGTAAGTTATTAATAACACTAGTATAACTGGTAGAAACTTTATTTGCTATTAAATTATTTGCTAAATCATAAATAGTTAAACTCCAATCATTATTTCCCTCATTATTTACGGTAAGTTCTCCATCATTCATTGCAAAACAAGATTCATTAGTTACACCAAAATTAGCGGAAGTTGATATATTAAAAGTAAAGGTTGGTGCACTTTGTTGTGTATTATAGTTAAAAGTTAAAGAAGTGTCGTTTAAAATACGGTAATCTGTATTAGATGTTAAATCTGATAAACTTATTTTATAGGAAGAACTCATAGGATAAATTTCAGTAATTGTAACTAAATAGCTTCCATTTGCGGGTATATTAGTATATAAGGTTATAGAGGTATCTTTTTTAAACTCTGGTAATGAATTTATTGCTAATTCTTGTCCTACTGTTATTTCACTATATATAGAAGGAACATTAGTGTTAGGACTAAATAACTTCCAAGCATCGTACATGCCATCAAAGCCAGTTGTTGCACCATCTATTAGTCTTACAACAGTTTCATCTGCATAGCCATTGCCTTCTATTCTAATCTTTATGGCATTGTCGTATTGAGAGTAGCTATTTAAAGAAAGTCCTGTAAAAAAGATGATGGCTAATAGTTTGGTAAAATTTTTCATGTTATTTGGTTTAAAAGATTATACAGTAAATGTACAAGCGATAACAAGACAAAAAAAGGGTAAAAGTTATGATTTTTGTTTATGGAAAATTTGCGATAGAAAATACAGTAGAATTTGCGATAAATACCCTGATACCATTAAAAAGTAGTAAGTGGAATTACGTAATGAATTATTAGAACCCCCCTTTAGTTAAACCTAGATTTTGACTTTGCCCCGCCAAAAGGATTTGGATAAACATAACGTAAAGAAAACTCAAAAGCACCTTTACCGCCAGAGGCATTTCTTAAACTAGAGGTATTAATATCATAGCTAAACTCGAAAGTATAATTAGCATACTGTGTAATTAAAGCTAAGATAATGGCATCATTCCATCGGTAATAAGCACCACCTCCTATTGCCATTCCTTTAACGTTATTGGTATATTTTGATGCTTGCTTAAATAAATACAAAACATCAGAACCAAACATTGCTTCGTAAATTGACCCTTGTTTTGAATACATTAAATATGGCAGAACAGAAATATTAGGATTAATGCCTATTGTTGCACTTCCAAACCAAATAAAACGATAATTTAAACGGTCAGGAACTATATTTTTAGTTTCAAAATCTGGTTTTGTGAGGTGGTTAACAGAAATGCCACTTGTCAAAAACAATTTATTTCCCGAATTATAATTTTCATCGTTACGGTAAGTCCACACTAAACCAGAAGTATAATCGGTAGAACCAAAAGAAAAACCGTTAAAGTTAGTTCCTTCGCCTGTTGCGTAAGACGAGTTTTGTTGGTAGCCATCAAATTGAGCCCCCCAAGTTAAACTGTTAATATCTGCCGAGCGTTGAAAATATCCTCCTTGAATTCCTAACCCTAAGGTGTTTTTTTCATCTAAATTAACATGATAATCGACACTTAAATTAACTTGTGTTGTTTTTAAATGAGAATCGCCTGCTTGATCTTTAAAAACAAAAAGCCCTCCACCAAAATATCCGAAATTCTTTTTACTTGCTAATTTCTTTTTAAAATTCATATCATAACTTGCCATCATTGTAGTGAAAGGTTCTCCAACACTCGACCATTGGTTTCTGTAATTTAAAATTCCTCTCATTGTGTATTCTGCTCCAGCATTGGCTGGGTTAATAAGCAAAGGAGTCATATTGGTTTGTGCCAAATGTATGTCTTGAGAAAAACCATTAATAGCAAGTAAAAATAATATGTAAAATAAATATTTATTCATTAATACATTTAGTTTTCTAAGATTTTAAACTCGGTTCTTCTGTTTTCTTGATAAGCTTCTTCTTTCTTAATTTCAGAAGTCATTTTATTTATGGTTGCATCTGAAATAATTGGCATAGTTTCGCCATACCCTTTTGCATTAAGTCGAGATTTTGAAATGCCTTTAGAGGTTAAGTAATCTACACAAGATTGTGCTCTTGCTTGCGAAAGTTTTAGGTTGTAAGAATTACTTCCTCTTGAGTCGCTATGAGCTCCAAGTTCAACTTTCATTTTTGGGTTTTTATTTAACAATTCAACCACTTTGTCTAATTCGTTAAAAGAAGAAGTTCTAAGTGATGACTTATTATAATCGTAAAAAATATTAGCTAAAACTATTTTTTTACCAGCTTCGAGTTTATCTAAGCCAATGTTTTTTTCTATTTCTTGAAAAGCTGCTGAATCGGGTATGTTCACATTTTCTGAGTGGAATAAATACCCTTTTTTCTTTACATTTATTCCGTAATTATGTCCTGCTGGTAAAGAAACCATGTATTTTCCTGTTGAACTATTAGATTCGTAAGTGGAGACTAACTTATCTTTATCATTATCATAAATTTCGATTAAAGCACTTAATGGTTTTTTTGTTTTATTGTCGAAAATAATTCCTTTTAAAAGGGTAAGTTTTGGTCGGCTATTATTTTTAATTTGATCCAAGAAAGTGATTCTATAAATATCTTTTTTTCCTTCTCCTCCAACCTTAGAAGATGTATAGTAGCCATGCTCCCCATTGGCAGTTAACACAAAACATAAATCATCATCGGCAGAATTAATTGGGAAACCTAAGTTAACAGGTCTGCTCCATTTTCCTTTTTTGTTCACACTTTTAAAAATATCAAATCCTCCCATTGATTTGGCTCCATTAGAGCTAAAATACAATGTTTTTCCGTCAGCTTGAAGAAAAATAGCGTCTTCGTCAAAAGGTGTGTTAATTGTATTTCCTAAATTAGTAGCTTCACCCCAAGAGCCATCCTTTTGTTGTGTTGCTTTGTAAATATCTTTACCGCCTTTGCCTCCTGGTCTATCGCTAACAAAATAAATTGTTTTACCTGTGTAATCGTAGCAGGCAGAAGTTTCTTGGTATTTAGAGTTTATCGGTTTTGGTAATTCTTTTGGTTCAGTCCATTTTTCTCCTTTTCTTTTTGTTACAAAAATATTCCCATCTCCTTTTTTATTATCTCTATAGATAAATAATTTTTGTCCATCAATTGAAAGTCCAACAGTGGCATCATGCATATTGGTGTTAATGGGAGGGCCTATGTTAATGGCGTTAGTCCATTTACCATCTTTTTTTTCGGTATAATAAATGTCTTCAAAATAATCATCTATTCCAGGATCTCTTCCTCCTCCTACAGTATTTTTTCTTCGTGATGTGAAGAACATTTCTGATTCATCAGCTGTAATAACAGGAACGTATTCATGATTGGAAGTATTTATAGCAGTACCTACATTTATAATTTTAACATTTACTGGTTTTTTTACTAAAGTTTTTGCATAGGTACATTCTTTAATTTTTTTATCTATATCTCCAAGTGGTTTAGGGTTGACTCTAGATCCTTTTGTTTTGGCTATGCGGTATTGTTTAATAGCCTCGGTAAATTTGTTATTCCAATGATAAATTTTTGCCATTAAATAGATAAAATAACCGTCTAAATCTTTGTCTAATTTCAAAGCAGTTTCCAAGTATTGCTGTGCTTTATCCATTGCTCCTATGTGAAAATAGCAATCCCCTATTTTAGCATTTAATTCTGCATTTTTATTATTAAACTTTTGGGCTTTTAGAAAAAGTATTAATGCTTTTGAATGTATTGATCGAAAATAAAGGCTATTTCCTTCTTGTATATTCTTCAAAGCAGTTTTCAGCCCTTCTTTGTCATTTTTAAAGTTAGCTTTAGAAAAATTAACGTTTTGAGCAATGCTTAATAAACAATTCGCAGAAAGTAAAAAAGTAAAAATTATTTTTTTCATTGTAAGTTATATTATTTAAATAAAGTTGTGTTTCCTTTCAATTCAACTTCGTTTCCATTGATTAAAGTAGCTTTAACAGTAAAGGCGTAAACTCCTGTGTTTAATGCTTTCCCATTGTGTGTTCCGTCCCAACAGCCATCAATACTGTCCGATTCGTATAGTAATTCTCCCCACCTAGAGTAAATCCTAAAAAGTACCGATTTTAAGCAATTATTGTACACTTTTAAGCAATCATTATTGCCATCTCCGTTAGGTGAAAAAGCATTTGGCACAAATAAATCTCCACAAATATTATCTACAAAAACGGTTACACAACTTGAATTAACGCAACTGTTTTTGGTAACAGAAACGCAATAAGTTGTTGTTTCTTTTGGTGTGGCTATTGTAGAAGCACAAGTACTGCAATTTAAGCCATCGGTTGGATACCAATTAAAAGGAGCTGTTCCTTGTGCATAAATAGTGGCAGATTGACCTAAAATAATGGTTGTGTCGTTAAAAGCATCTATTAATGGTAAAGGAATTACATCAACATTGTAGGTGGTGCTGTCAACACACCCATTAGCACCAATAATTACGGTGTAAGTTGTGGTGTCGTTTGGTGTTATTGTGATTGATGAGGTGGTATCGGTTGTACTCCATAAATAAGTGCTTCCACCTGTTGCTGTTAGTGTAGTTGATGCTCCTAAACAAATGCTACTATCCCCTGAGATTACTGGTATTGGTAAGGGTAAAACGGTTATTGTAATTTGGGTAGAATCAATACAACCATTTAAATCGGTACCTACAACGCTATAATTTGTTGTTAATGTTGGCGAAACATTTATTGTGCTTGTTATAGCAAGTGTATTCCACACATAAGCATTTGCACCACTTACGGTTAAAGTGGTAGCTACGCCTTCGCATATTGTCGTGTTTCCTGCAATATTTATTGTTGGTAATGGATTAACGATTACACTAATATTGGCACTATCAATACAGTTGTAAGCATTACTCACTGTAACGGTGTACAATGAATTTGATGTGGGTGAAACTACTATTGAGTCAAAGATACTTCCTGTGTTCCAAGTGTAAGTGCCACCACTAGAGGCGGTTAATGTTGTTGATGTGCCTTCGCAAATAGTGTCAATTCCAGTAATACTTACAACAGGTAAAGGATTGACGATAATATTTTGAGTGGCAGTATCTAAGCAACCTCCCACATTTACAATAACACTATAAGGTGTGTTGGTTGTGGGAGCAATTGTAATTGCTGAATTGGTGTCTGTTGTGTTCCAAAGATAAGTTCCTCCGCCTGTCGCTGTCAGTGTTGTAGATTCTCCTAAACAAATGGTATTTACTCCTGTAATTAAAGCGGAGGGGTTGGCAAGTACTTGAATTAAAATACTTGTTGAATCAGCACAACCATTTGCATCATTAACAATTACAGCGTAAGTAGTATCGGTTTGTGGAGAAACGTTAATTAAGGCAGTTGAAGCACCATTATTCCAATTATACAATGTTCCTCCTCCTGCCATTAATGAAGTTGAAGTTCCTAGGCATATTATTGAATTTCCTGTAATTGTTGCCACAGGGTTGGAATTTACAATTACGTTTATACTTGAAGAATCAACACAATTATTAGTGTCAGTAACGGTAACGGTATAAGTTGTATTTGATGTTGGCGAAACAACAGTAGTATTTATAGTGCTACCTGTGCTCCAAGCATAAGCAACTCCTCCAAAGGCTGTTAATGTATCGGCATTACCAACACAAACAGGGTTATTTCCTGTAATATTTATAGTAGGTAACGGATTTACAACAACGGTTTGAGTAGTAGAATCTTTGCACCCTCCTACATCAACGGTTACCGAATAAGTTGTGGTTGTGGTTGGATTAACTACCAATGAATCTAGTGTTGTACCATTATTCCATAAATATGTTCCACCACCTGAAGCGTGTAATGTTGTTGTTCCGCCATTACAAATAGAGTTATTGGCTGTGTTAATTAATGGAGTAGGTAAAGAATTTATTTGTACAGTAACAGAATCAACACCTACACACCCATTTGCATCAGTACCAGTAACAGCATAACTTGTAGGTGTAGTTGGACTCACACTAATAGGATTGCTTGTGCTGCTGTTACTCCACACATAACTAACTGCCCCCGAAGCCGTTAAATTAACAGCAGAACCATTACATACCGAAACAGGATTACCACTATTAATCAGGATTGTGGGTAAAGGATTAACAGTTATTGTTTTGGTAAGAGTTTGCTTTTTACCACATACTCCTGCAGCAACAAGCGTATAGGTAGTTGTGGTAGATGGTGCTACAGTAATATTTTGAGTGGTATCTCCTCCGGGAGACCATAAATAAGAAGAAGCTAAAGCTGGGCCATAAAGCATTGTAGTATCTCCGTAACAAATCGAAGGTCGAGGAGCAACAATATCTGGAAATTGTACGCCTGCATTAGCTGTGATGGTATAATTACAAATATCACCTGCAAATCCATCTATCATTAAGTAGTAATCATTGCCGATGGTAAGGTTGTTTGCTGTGATTGTAAAACTAGAAGAGCCTTCTTCAAAGTTAGATACAGGTGTAAAATTACAACAATTGGTTGCAGAAAAAATTTGCATTTGAATTCCTCCAGAAGGGTAATTTCCTATCCAACAATTTCCAATGGCTACATTAAGAATAGCGATGGTGTTAGATGCGGTAAATTTTATCCATGAATTATTATTTATTTGTACATCAAAGGCAGGAGATCCTGTACCCCAAGAACCAGCTTGACCAAAAACACCTCCAGTATTTGTTCCGGGTGTATAGGTGTAAGTAGGAGGGTTGTTTTGTTCGGCATCTCCTCTCATATTACAAGGTCTATCGGGAGTATAAGCAGCACTTGTAGAAGCACTATATCCATTTAAATCGCATATAAATAATGCCGTAGAGCAGAAATCGTTGATAGGAGAAGATACACAAAATCCAAAATCTCCTGCGTTAGTTCCATACCCCCAATATCTAATAAAATAAGTTGCACCAGGAGTTAAACCTGTTTGAGAGATATAAGGTTGTAAATCGTTAGATGTGCCAGGATAATTATGGTCGTCAGAACAAGCTACCTGAGTTAAAGAGCTGCAAGTTCCACTATATAAAGCCAGCACGCCATCATTTACGCCAAAATTTGGTTGCATGGTAATGGTTATTTGTCCATTAGCTGGAGCAACTACACTAAACCATACGTCATGACTGCTGGCTGTAAATCCTCCTTGTTGCAACCCAGAACCTCCCACACAAGATGCAGGAGTTGGTGCTCCTAACGATGCGGTTGCTCCAATGGTAGAAAATTGTAAATAATTACAATCGGAGGTTACAACTGGTAGGACAATGGCATTACAAGGTTCATCATTGGTAGGAATAGCTGATGGTCCTGGCCCTGTGATACAGATATCAAAAGGAAATCCACCACCGCTATAATAATCATATACCCTTACATAATAAGTGTTTCCGGGAATTAACCCAACAGCATTTATCACCTCATTTCCATTGGTAAGTCCAACATCTTCGCATTGAATAGAGGTAAGAGAACCACAAGTACCAGAAAATAATTCTGCAACAGCGTCCATCGAAGAAGAAGGGTTTACAGTTACGGTTGCTGTGGTGTTTTGTGCTGTAAAACTAAACCAAACATCGTCATCAGCTGTTCCAGAACAACCCGCTAAAGATTGAGTAGCCCCTACGGTAGTTGCTGCTGTATTAATACAGGTAGTGTTTACTGTAAGATTAATCGCTGAAGCACAATTATCGTTGCTTGGTGGTGGTGGTGGATTGGTTACACAAATGGTAAATGTTCCTGAACCAGAGCCAATACCATAATGATAAACCCTAATTTTATAGGTGTTACCAATGGTTAAGCCTGTGGCATTTATTGTTTCTGTTTGTCCTGTAAGAGCTGCATCCATACAAGACATTGTAATTAAAGAAGAACATACACCAGAAAATAGTTGTACAACAGCATCCATTGAAGCACTAGGAACAACTACAATTTGATGCGAAGTAGCTGTTGCTACAAATTGATACCAAACATCATCATCTGCATTACCAACACAACCAGCAATATTTTGCGTAGCTCCGATTGTTGTTCCATTTGTGGGAGAAGAGCAATTAGCTGTAACGGCAATTGTTGTGGCAAAAGAGCAATTATCCGCTTGTCCAAAACTTGTTTTAAAACAGAATAAAAATAAAGTGATTAAAAAGGGGTATAAAATTCTCATCATCTTAAAACTTAATTTGAATTTAATTGTTTGTTATCTCGGTTTTTAGTAGGTTAGGAATAAATCCGTTTGTAGATAAAATTCGTTTTAAATCTACGGGTTGAAACAAAACATCTCCTTCCGAACTTCTCTTTTTTTCTTGAACAACAACGATTAATTCTCCAATTTTTTTTTCTGGTTTAAATTGAATTTTAACTTTAGTTACACCTTTTAATTGTTTAACTTCTTGTTCAATCTTATCCATGGCTACAACATTTATTTCGGCATTAAAACTATAGTAATAAACTGTTTTAATAAGGTGGTTATTGGTTGGTTGTTGTGAAAAACTTTTGTTTGAAAAAAACAGAAGTGCAACAACACAAAAAAGTAAAATAGGTTTCATTTAATTCTTGTTTAAAAAGATTTAATTTCTCTTTTTGATTATTAAAATTATCTTAATTTGACAAACAAAAAGCTAACAAATGTAGTTAATATTCAAACGAAAGTCAAATATTTTAGTTTCATAGCAATTCAATTTATTTTATAATTACTTTTGTCGCTCAAAAAAACATAAAATGCAAAACGAAAAAGACATGAAATTTGGCACAAAAGCAATTCATGCTGGCTTAGCGCCAGATAGTGCAACAGGTGCAATAATGACACCTATTTACCAAACATCTACTTACGTGCAAGATGGCGTTGGACAGCACAAAGGGTATGAATATTCAAGAACATTAAACCCTACAAGGCATGCCTTAGAAAAAAATTTAGCAGCTATTGAAAATGGTAAATTTGGTGCTTGTTTTGGTTCTGGATTGGCTGCAATGGATTGTGTAATTAAAATGTTAAATCCCGGTGATGAGGTTATTTCTACCAATGACTTATATGGAGGCTCGTATCGAATTTTTACTACCATTTTTGAAAAATATGGTATTAAATTTCATTTTGTATCCATGCACAATACTGATGCCATTAAAGAAAAAATAAATAGCAATACCAAATTAATTTGGGTAGAAACACCTACCAACCCAATGATGAATATTATTGATATTGAGGAAGTTAGTAAGATTGCTAAAAATAATAATGTTAAGTTAGCTGTCGATAATACATTTGCATCTCCTTACTTACAAAATCCATTAGATTTAGGTGCCGATATTGTAATGCACTCGGTTACTAAATTTTTAGGAGGGCATTCTGATGTGGTGATGGGAGCATTAATAGTTAATGACGAAGAAATAGCCACAGAAATATATAGAATTCAAAATAGTAGTGGAGCAGTTTGTGGGCCGCAAGATGCTTTTTTAGTGTTAAGAGGAATAAAAACTTTACATTTAAGGGTGCAACGTCATTGTGAAAACGGAAAAGTTGTAGCTCAATTTTTAAAAAATCACCTACAGGTAGCAAACGTTTATTGGCCTGGTTTTGAAGATCACCCAAACCATGCTATTGCTAAAAAACAAATGAGAGATTTTGGCGGAATGGTTTCTTTTACCTTAAAAGGAAATCGATTGGAAGATGCACTAAAAGTTGTTAAAAAAGTAAAATTATTTGCATTAGCAGAATCTTTAGGCGGTGTAGAGTCTTTAATAGGACACCCCGCAACCATGACTCATGCTGCTATTCCTAAAACAGAAAGAGAAAAAACAGGCGTTGTAGATTCATTAATTCGTTTGAGTGTTGGTGTAGAAGATGTTGATGATTTACTTAACGATTTAAAACAGGCTTTGAATTAGTGATAG
>CAZVEW010000061.1:0-3568 GCA_964625955.1 uncultured Vicingus sp.
AACCTTATTAATAAGGTAGTAAATAAACCTAAAATAGTTGTTTTTCCTTGGGGCTTGCATCAAGATTATTTTAATAAAGAATATAAAGAAATTGGACAAATAGCTGCTACCTTTATTAAAAACCTTCCAAAAGATAAAATAAAATTCTTTTATCCTAAATCCATCACTTTTGCTAGCGATCATGTTGCAATAGTTGATGCAGTTAATTTGTTGGTTAATAATGACATAACAAACTTTGTCGTTTATTTCTGGATGGGAAATATTTTGGATAAAAATATGGAAGCAAACCTAATTGCTAAAATTAATCAACTAAAACTAAACGATTATATTAAAATAGAACAACCCGATTATATAACTTATAACGATATTAAATATATATGGAGTAAGATGGATGTTGGTATGCAAATTGCCATCTTCGATCAATTCTCTACCACTGTAATTGAACCAATGTTAATGAAAAAAGAATTAATTATTACCGATATTGCTCCTTATAAAAAGTTAAACGAGTTGTATCCCAACATACAATTAAAATTAATCAGAGGTAATGCTAAAAATATTGCAGAAGAAATGACTTTTTACATTAAAGGAAATAAAACAAAAGATGATATTTTAGAAAATAGAAAAAAAATGGTTGAAGATAATTTTAAGTTTAATGAAAATTTAAAAAAAATGCTCTCTTTTTATAAACAGCTTAAAAATTGAAGAAATCAATAGCAACCATAAAAGATATTTATAATAAAGGATTTTTTCATTTATTTTCCGCTAATTCGCTTATCCATATCATTGAATTTGCTTCTCAATTATTTGTCGCATGGATATTATTGGCAGATGATATTGGTAGAATAAAATCTTTTCAAACCTTTGCCGCAGTTGCTGTAATAATTGCAGGATTGGGCTTTAACACCTCCATTTTAAAATTATGTTCTGAAAAGAATGTTGAAAAAATTGAAAAACAAATTCTTTTTGCTACAGCCATAAAAACAACTCTTTTCTTTAGTTTACTTACTATCCTAATTGTTTTTCTACTTTCTTATTTTGGATTGATTTCTGATGATACTGTTACCAATAAATTATTTATTTATTATGCATTTTCTATCCCATTAATTGCTTTAAACAATCTTCTTATTGCTTATTATCAAGCATTAAAAGAATTTAAAAAAGTTTCTCTTTTGCTAGTTATTGCTCGAATAATTCATGTTGCTATAATAATTACATTAACTTATTGCTTTAATTTAAAAGGTTTTATTTTAGGAATTGTTTTAGGTTTTTTAATCAGCTCTATTTTGTTACTATCAAAAACAAACTTTTTAAAAGGTTGGAAAATGACTACGATTACTCATTTTAAAAAGAATTGGAATTTAGCTAAATATGCTTTTTTAGCTAATACCATTAATATGATTATTTTATATTTAGATATATTTTTTTTAAATCACTTTGTTACTAATGCTAACGATTTAGGTTACTACGGTTTTGCACTAACACTTATTGCTGGGCTAAGAATTATTACTACTACCGTACAACAATTTGTAACACCATTCTTTTCCGAATTTTCTAGCAATTATAAGCAATCAATAAAAGCCTTTAAAAGAGCAAATAAACTTTTTATAACATTAATTATTGCTACAGGATTAGTGGCTATATTTATTGTGCCATTACTTATTCAGTTTGTTTATGGAGGAAAATATGATAATTCAATTTATTACTTCCAAGTTTTAACTTTAGTTTGGTTAATTAGAAGCCTTGTTTCTTTAAAAGGGCCATTTTTATTAGGTTATGGATTTGTTAATATAAATTTTTATAACGTTTTAATAGTGTTTTTTATCTCCATCATTCCTTATTGGTATTTGGTTAAAAATTACGATATAAAAGGTGCTGTTTATGGACAAATATTAACGGCTATTATACTTTTTGTTGTAGTAAACATTAATTTTAGTAGAATCCTAAAAAAGTTAAAAACAAATCATGAGCAATCCTCATAAAAAAATCTTTTCTATCTCTTCCATTTTTATCGCATTTTTTAAACTAAAATCTCCAATTTTTGTTCTTGTCAATTGAGTTAAATGCCCGCCAGTATTTAATTTTTCTCCAAAATCTCTTGCAATAGCCCGAATATAAGTTCCCTTACTGCAAACTATTCTAAATTTAAGATGAACTCCTTTTTCATAAGGTTTTTCATGGTTTATTTTTGCATCAATTATTTTTTCAAAAGAAGGATTTTCGCACAATTCAACATCAAATTCTTTAATGGTAATAATATTAGCTTTAATTTTTACTTCTTCTCCTTTTCTAGCATATTCGTAAGCTCTTTTACCATTAATTTTTTTTGCAGAATGAATGGGTGCAATCTGTTCTTGTTCTCCAATAAAAGAAAGAGCAGTTGTTTTAATTAACTTTTCTGTAAGGTGTTCGGTTGCAAACTCAACATCAACGGGTTGTTCTAAATCAAAAGAGGCGGTAGTTGCTCCTAAAGTAATAATGCCAGTATATTCTTTTTCTTGGGCTTGTAATGTGTTAATTTTTTTTGTGAATTTTCCTGTGCAAATAATCAATAAACCTGTTGCTAAAGGGTCTAAAGTGCCAGCATGTCCCACTTTAATTTTTTTAATGTTCAATGTTTTGCGAATGGTATATCTTAGCTTTTTTACCACATCAAAAGATGTCCACCCAAGTGGTTTGTCAATTAAAATAATTTGTCCTAAAAAGAACTTATTCTCCTGATTTTCTGACACTTAATTAATCGTTAGTGCTACACCTAAAAAATGTAAAATAATAATTATTAAACCAATGGCAATTCGGTAGTAGCCAAAATATTTAAAACCATGTTTACTTAAAAAAGTTATAAATGCTTTTATGGCAATTATGGCAACTATAAAAGCAATTATATTTCCTACAATCAGTAAATTTATTTCATTTCCTTGAAATCCACCTCCTGCCCTATAAAATTTTAATAATTTATAGCCAGTAGCAGCAAACATGGTAGGCACAGCCAAGAAAAAAGAAAACTCAGCAGCAGCTTTTCTATTCATTTTCTGCGTTAATCCTCCAATTATTGTTGCTGCCGAGCGAGATACTCCTGGAATCATGGCAATACACTGAAAAAGCCCTATTTTTAATGCGGTCGGATAACTTACTTTAGAAGTGCCTGTTTCTTCGGTTTTTTGAAACCATTTATCAACAAAAACCAATACAATTCCTCCTAATAAAAGCATGGTTGCTACAACTAAAACATTCTCTAAAAGTGCATCAATATAATCGTTTAGCAACAATCCAAAAACAGCAGCAGGAATAAAAGCTACTAACAATTTAAAGTAAAAATTAACGGTTTGAAAAAATCTTTTCCAGTAAATAACCATTACCGATAAAATTGCTCCCAATTGAATAGCAATGGTAAATGTTTTGGTAAATTCACTATTGGCAATTCCCATAAAAGAAGAGCCAATAATCATGTGCCCAGTTGAGGAAACGGGCAAAAACTCGGTTAAGCCTTCAATAATGGCTAAAATAACGGCATCGAAATAATTCATACTATGGTTTGATGTTCAAGGTTTGATGTTTGATGTTTGATGTT
>CAZVEW010000061.1:3668-14055 GCA_964625955.1 uncultured Vicingus sp.
GTTTGATGTTTGATGTTTGATGTTGTTTCATTCTGGATAAATGCAGTGAAGAATCTTTTGATAATAGTAAGGAGAAAGGAGTTCGAGGTTAACATTGAACTTCAAACCTCAAACTTCAAACCAATTAATCCTTCACTTTTTTCATTACTCCCCAGCCAACTATTCCTAAACCAACTAAAATTACGATTGGTGCCACGTACATTCTTCTAAACGAAAACAAATCTTGGCTAAAAACAGCAGGATTATTTGAGCCTCCACCAGATAGCAATACATAGCCAATAACCGCTAAAGCCGTACCTACAATGAGTAAAATATAGTTTTGTTTGCCAAAGGCGAAGTCTTGATTTATTTCTTCTTTGTGTTTTTTATTCATGGTCATTTTTTTTGTGAGATTATTAATGTAAATCACCCGTTTCTATTCTTAAATATTTTCTTACCGCCAAATTTGTCGAAATCCAAGAAATTAATATTCCTAATACCAAAACTACTAAGAATAAAGCAGCATACAAATCAATATTTTTAAAATCTATTAATGCTGGTATCTCTTTTTGAAGGTAAAATAAAATTGATAATATTAATGCAATGGCAATAAAAGCGGCAACAATTCCATTGCCAATTCCTTGTAGCACAAAAGGTTTTCTAATAAACGAGTGTTTTGCTCCAACCAACTGCATTGTTTTTATTAAAAATCGCTTAGAATAAATGGATAACCTAATGGTGTTATTTACCAAAGCTATTGTTATAATTAATAAAATACCAGCAAAACAAAGGGTATAAAAACTAATTTTTTTAGCATTTTTGTTAATTACGCTTACCAAATCTTTTTGATAAAAAACTTCTTTTATATTGGGGTTTTGATTAAGCTCAGCGGCTATTACCGACAGACTATCAGGGTTGGCATAATCGGCATTTAATTTAACATCTATTGATGGTAACAAAGGATTATAGCCTAAAAAGCTAATAAAATCTTCGCCCAATTCTTTTTGTAATTGTACAGCAGCCGAATCTGCATCAATAAATCGAGTAGATTTAACAAAAGCTTCTGCATCTAACGATTTTTTTACTTGTGCAATATCAACCTCTTTTATCCCTTCTTTTAAAATAATAGAAAAACCTATTTTTTCTTTTACATGATTGGAAATGTTTTTAACATTCATTAAAAATAAGCTCAAAAATCCTAACACAAAAAGTACCAACGAAATACTTACAATGGTGGTAAGATACGAAGACCTTAACCTATTCTTAGAATGTTTATTTTCTGTTTCTGACATAATTAATAATTATCAAAGTTATCACTAATAAGCTATCAATAACACGATAATTTCCAAAAATACACTTAAATATTGTTAATTTTGCAGCCAAATTTAAGATTTATCAACGATGCAATATCAATTTAACAAGATAGAAGAATACTGGCAGAAATATTGGACAAAAAACAAAACTTTTGCTGCTGAAGATAGCAGTGTAAAACCAAAATTTTATGTCTTAGATATGTTCCCGTATCCTTCAGGTGCTGGTTTGCACGTTGGTCACCCTTTAGGATATATTGCCTCTGATGTTTATGCCCGTTACAAAAGATTGAAAGGCTATAATGTGTTGCACCCCATGGGCTATGATTCTTTCGGTTTACCTGCCGAACAATATGCCATACAAACAGGTCAGCACCCCGCTGTTACCACCAAAACCAATATTGATGGCGGAACGGATAAAGATGGAAATGTAATTCTCGGTTACAGAAAACAACTCGATAAAATTGGTTTTTCGTTTGATTGGGATAGAGAAGTAAGAACCTCTGACCCAAAATATTATAAATGGACACAATGGATTTTTAAGCAAATTTTTAACTCATGGTATAACAAAAAAAACGATAAAGCAGAAGTAATTGACACCCTTATTGAAAAATTTAAAACCGAAGGAAATACCAATGTAGAAGCCGCTACGGACTTTGATGAAACATTTTCTGCCAACGATTGGAACAGTTGGAACGAAGAAAAACAACAAAAAATGTTGCTCAATTATCGACTTGCTTATTTATCAAATACATGGGTAAATTGGTGTCCCGCTTTAGGAACTGTTTTAGCCAACGATGAAATTAAAGATGGTGTTTCTGAGCGTGGTGGACATCCTGTGGAGCAAAAATTAATGCGTCAATGGAGTATGCGAATTACCGCTTACGCAGAACGTTTATTAAAAGATTTAAACACCTTAGATTGGACAGATTCCATTAAAGATATTCAACGCAATTGGATAGGGAAAAGTGTTGGTGCGAGTGTTTTATTTGAGGTTCAAAGTTCGAAGTTTGATGTTAACAAACCTCAAACCTCAAACCTCAAACCTCAAACCATAGAAGTTTTCACCACTCGTCCTGATACCATTTTTGGCGTTTCTTTTATGGTGTTAGCACCAGAACATGAGTTAGTTGCTAAAATTACTACTCCCGAACAAAAAGCGAAAATTG
The DNA here is from genome assembly GCA_964625955.1 of uncultured Vicingus sp. Taxonomy (GTDB): domain Bacteria; phylum Bacteroidota; class Bacteroidia; order Flavobacteriales_E; family Vicingaceae. The sequence continues at coordinate 6,127 of CAZVEW010000061.1, forward strand.
AAGCCTACCAAAAAGCAGCCTCGCTAAAATCCGAAAGAGATAGAATGAGTGATGTAAAAACCATTTCTGGTGAATTTACAGGTGCTTATGCCATTCATCCTTTTACAGGAGCTGAAATTCCGGTTTGGATTGGCGATTATGTGTTGGCAAGCTACGGAACAGGAGCAGTAATGTCAGTGCCGTGTGGCGACCAACGCGATTGGGATTTTGCCAAACATTTTAACATCGCTATTCCTAATATTTTTAAAGACAAAGATATTTCTGAAGGAGCTTACGCAGCAAAAGATGCTGTAATTACCAACGCTGATTTTTTGAATGATTTACCCGTAAAAAAAGCCACTAAATTGGCAATTTACGAAATAGAACAACGGGGTTTTGGCAAAGGAAAAACACAATATCGTTTGCGAGATGCCGTATTTTCTCGTCAGCGTTATTGGGGAGAACCATTTCCTGTTTATTACAAAGGAGACGTACCTTATTTAGTAAACAGTGATAAGGTGATTGAGCTACCAGAAGTGGAGAAATACCTTCCCACAGAAGATGGGAAACCACCTTTAGGAAATGCTACAAAATGGCATTGGGATGAAATTAAAAAAGAGATAGTTGAAGTTCCAAAAGGACAAAAGCCCCCTTCGGGGGTTTGGGGGCTTGAACTCAACACCATGCCGGGTTGGGCAGGTTCTTCTTGGTACTTTTTACGTTACATGGATGCTAAAAATGACAATGAATTTGTTGCCAAAGAAAAAGTAAACTATTGGCAAAATGTAGATTTGTATTTTGGAGGTGCAGAGCATGCCACAGGTCATTTGTTGTATGCCCGATTTTGGACTAAATTTTTATACGATTTAGATTACATTCCTTTTGAAGAACCTTTCCAAAAAATGATTAACCAAGGAATGATACAGGGAAATAGTGCTTTGATTTATAGGATAATTTGCAGAACGGGGACAGTTGCACGAACTATTTTTATACCTAAAGAGAATTCAAAATTATTTGAAGAAATTTCCAAAAAAGTATTCTCAAATTATAGAAAAGGAGATGCTAAAGAAATCGACTTATTGTTGGAAAAATGGTCACAGAAAATTAAAGGAGAATTAGATTGGTCTGGAGATTTTTCAACTTTACATATAGATATCAATTTCCTTGATGGAGATAAATTAAATATTGAAAAATTCAAAAATTGGCGAGAAGAATATAAAAATGCTGAATTTATTTTAGATAATGGAGAATGCTATGACTCCTCCCCTTCGGGGAGGGCGGGAGAGGCTTTTACCGTTGGCAGAGAAGTCGAAAAAATGTCCAAATCTAAATTTAACGTACAAACACCAGATGAGTTGGTAGCCAAGTATGGAGCAGACACTTTACGTTGTTACGAAATGTTTTTAGGTCCTTTAGAACAACACAAACCTTGGGATACGCAAGGAATTACTGGTGTACATAATTTCTTAAAAAAACTATGGAGACTTTACCATACAGGAGAAAACGAAAGTTTTTACGTTGATGACTCTCCGATAAGTTCTCCCCCTTCGGGGGAGCTAGAGGGGGCTTTAAAGTCACTACACAAAACCATTAAAAAGGTAAAAGAAGACATAGAACGTTATTCGTTTAATACGCCTGTTTCTGCCTTTATGATTTGTGTAAACGAATTAACAGCCCAAAAGTGTAATAAACGAGCAATTTTAGAGCCTTTATTAATTATTCTTTCTCCTTATGCACCTCATATTGCTGAAGAATTGTGGGCTAAATTAGGACATACAGAAAGTATTACTTACGCTGTTTTTCCAACACACAACGAGGAATATTTAACCGAAAGTTCACATAAATATCCTATTTCTTTTAACGGTAAAATGCGTTTTATGTTAGAATTACCCTTAACACTCACCAAAAAGGAAATAGAAAAAGAAGTGTTGGCAAATGAACAAGCCCAAAAATGGCTAAATGGTAACCTTCCTAAAAAAGTAATAGTAGTCCCCAACAAAATTGTAAATATTGTGATTTAAGGGAAGTTGTTTAAATAATGTACTTAGCAAGTAAATTGGTTAAGAAATTAAAATTTCCAAAATCATCACTATGTTTTTTATTACCTTTACCACCCTTGTAAAAATAGGAAATGGACGAAGTAAGATACCGTCTAAAGAAGTAATGATGAATAAACAAAAAGAGGTAAATAAATTTACAAAGAATGTTGGACTAACAGCTTTTAGCATCATGTGTGAGGCAAAAGCATTAACCGAATTATACGAAAAAAATGCAGCTATTACTTCTAAGTATGTTCATGCTACTTCTAGGGGGCACGAAGCTATACAAATTGCCTGCGGACTGCAATTAAAACCGCAAGATTTTGTTTATCCCTATTATCGTGATGATAGCTTACTTTTAAGTATTGGCATAACACCGTTTCAGCTAATGTTACAATTATTAGCCAAACGAAACGACCCTTTTTCTGGAGGAAGAACCTATTATGCTCACCCCAGTTTAAAAGATGATGATAAACCAAAAATACCTCACCAAAGCTCAGCAACAGGCATGCAAGCAATTCCTGCTACAGGTGTTGCCATGGGAATGCAGTACAAAGAAAAAACAGGTATTTCATTAAATTATGATGGAGAAAATCCTGTTGTAGTTTGCAGTTTAGGCGATGCATCTTGCACCGAAGGAGAAGTGTCTGAAGCATTTCAGATGGCAGTTTTAAAGCAATTACCTATTATTTATTTGGTGCAAGATAATGAATGGGATATTTCGGCAAATGCCAAAGAAATAAGAGCACAAGATATTAGCGAATATGCCAAAGGTTTTAAAGGTATGGGCGTTAGAACCATTGATGGCACAGACTTTAAATTAGCTTATAATACGTTTAGCGAAGTGCTAGCAATTGTTAGAAAAGAAAGAAAACCTTTTATTATTCATGCAAAAGTACCTTTGCTAAATCACCACACCTCTGGCGTTCGTAAAGAGTGGTACAGAGATGATTTAAACGAAGCAGCAAAAAGAGACCCTTTTCCAAAACTGAAACAACATCTATTAACTTTGGGTGTGGATAAAAAAGAGTTAAAAAATACCGAAGAAAATGCTTATCAACTAGTCGAAAATAACTACGAATTAGCTTTAAAAGAAGAAGACCCTAAACCAGCAGATTTAACTAAATTTTACTTTGCTCCGACACCTGTAACGGAAGAAAAAGGGGTAAGAGAACCTAAAGGAAAATTAAAAACGGTAATGGTAGATTCGGCATTATTTGCCATAAGAGAATTAATGAACAAACACCCCGAATGTTTGTTGTACGGACAAGATGTTGGCGGACGATTAGGTGGCGTTTTTAGAGAAGCAGCAACACTTGCCGACCAATTTGGACATGAACGAGTTTTTAATACGCCCATTCAAGAAGCTTTTATTGTTGGCAGTACCGTTGGTATGGCAGCAGTTGGCTTAAAGCCCATTGTTGAGGTTCAATTTGCCGATTATATTTGGCCGGGACTAAACCAATTATTTACCGAGTTAAGCCGCTCGTACTATTTATCTAATGGAAAATGGGCAGCAAGCATGATTTTAAGAGTACCTATTGGAGCTTATGGCTCTGGAGGCCCTTACCACTCGTCAAGTGTAGAATCTGTTGTTACTAATATTAGGGGAATAAAAGTAGCCTACCCCTCTAATGGAGCAGATTTAAAAGGTTTACTAAAATCAGCTTATTACGACCCAAATCCTGTGGTGATTTTTGAGCATAAAGGTTTGTATTGGAGTAAGATAAAAGGAACAGAAAAATCAAAAACAGTAGAACCAGATGAAGATTATATCATTCCTTTTGGGAAAGCAAGAACAGTAATATCAGCAAATATTGAGAAAATTAATAAAGGAGAAACCGCAGTAATAATAACCTATGGCAGAGGTGTTTATTGGAGTTTAGAGGCTGCAAAACAGTTTGAAGGACAAATAGAAATTATTGATTTACGAACCCTAAGTCCTATTGATGAACAAGCCATGTATGTTGCCACTAAAAAACATAATAAAGTAATGTTGGTAACCGAAGAATCTATCGAAAATTCGTTTACACTTGGCTTGGCGGCACGTATTCAAAAAAATTGTTTTGCGTATTTAGATGCACCCATCGAAATTGTTGGTTCGGTTGATACACCCGCAATTCCATTAAATGCTATTTTAGAAAAAACACTTTTAACAAACGCAGATAAAGTAGTGGAGGCTTTAACTAATTTGCTAAATTATTAAACAGTCATAATATCTTTTTCTTTAGCTGCGACAAAATTATCAATTTTTGTAATAAAGTTATTGGTAACGTTTTGAACTTCACTTTCATAATCTTTGGCTAAATCTTCACTTAAACCATTATTTTTTAATTTTTTAATCTCGTTATTAGCTTCTTTACGGGCATTTCTAATACCAATTTTGGCGTGTTCTCCTTCGGTTTTTGCTTGTTTTGAAAGTTCTTTTCTTCGTTCTTCAGTTAAATTAGGAACATTAATTAAAATAGTTTCTCCATTGTTTTGTGGATTCAAACCTAAATTAGCATAGCTTATTCCTTTCTCAATTTCGCCTAACATTGCTTTTTCCCAAGGTTGTACGGAAAGTGTTCTGCCATCTAAGGCATTTACATTGGCTACTTGATTTAGTGGTGTGCTTGCTCCGTAATAATCGACCATTACACTGCTCAACATCATGGGGGTTGCTTTGCCTGCTCTAATCTTTAAAAGTTGATTATCTAAGTGATTTATAGCATTTTGCATAGATTCTTTTGCAGTTTCTAGTATAAATTGAAGTTCATCATTCATGACAGCATATTTTTAATAAAGGTACTAATTTTTAAAATTTAACTTTTGTTCCGATGGTCGCATTTTTTACAACAACTTTTTTTAAATTGCCGGGCGTATCCATATCAAATACAATAATAGGCAATTTGTTTTCATTGCAAAGTGTAAAAGCGGTCATATCCATTATATTAAGTCCTTTTTTATACACTTCATCAAATGTAATGGTATCGTATTTAGTTGCCGAAGTATCTTTTTCTGGGTCGGCAGAATAGATGCCATCTACACGGGTGCCTTTTAAAATCACTTCTGCTTCAATTTCTATTGCCCTTAAACTTGCTGCGGTATCGGTCGTAAAATAGGGGTTTCCTGTTCCTGCTCCAAAAATTACCACCCTGCCTTTTTCAAGGTGTCTTACTGCTTTTCGTTTAATAAAAGGTTCGGCAATTTCTTTCATCTCAATGGCTGTTTGTAATCTGGTATAAACGTTAATAGATTCTAATGCAGATTGCAGTGCCATGCTATTAATTACTGTTGCTAGCATGCCCATATAATCTCCTTGCGTTCTTTCCATTCCTCCATCTTCGGCTTGTATGCCTCTAAAAATATTACCACCTCCAATTACAATGGCAACTTGAATTCCTTGTGCTACAATTTCTTTAATCTCTTGAGCATATTCTGCAATTCGTTGATTATCAATACCAAATTCTTTTTTTCCCATTAAGGATTCGCCACTAAGTTTTAATAGAATTCTTTTGTAAGTCATGATAATAATTTTTGGTCAAAAAAAAGAGAGAATTTAAATTCTCTCTTTTTTAATAATATTTAATTTAGCCTAACATTACGCGTTTAAAAGCGGTAACGGTTAAGCCGTTTTCAACTTCATTTAAAACCTGATTAACTGTTTTTTTTGTATCTCGAATGGAGGATTGATTGAGTAAAGTGTTATCTTTTAAGAATCGTTTTACTTTCCCTTCGGCAATTTTTTCTATAATATTGGCTGGTTTTCCTTCGGCAATAGCCATTTCTTTGCCTAATTGCATTTCATGCTCAATGGTTGCTTTATCAACTTCTGCTTCGCTAACGGCAATAGGGTTCATGGCTGCAACTTGCATGGCAACTTGTTTTCCTGCTTCTGCAATGGTATCTCCAGTTTTGTTTAAACCAACTATTGAAGCTAATTTATTGCCGGGGTGGTTGTAAGCAACTGTTTGTTCGGCTGTAATTGTTTCGTAATTAGAAATAGCTATTTTTTCTCCAATCACACCAGTTTGTTCAATAATTTTCTCTTCAATGGTAAGAGCTTCACCATTAAATTTTAATGCTTTAAGTGCATCTAAAGAGTCGGGGCTGTTGGCAATGGCGGTATCCAAAATAGAAGAAGCAAATTTATTGAAGTCTTCATTTTGTGCTACAAAGTCGGTTTCACAGTTTACCACAAGTAAAAAGGCTTTTTTACCATCTGCGGTAGATTTAGCAATAACAACACCTTCGTTGGCATCTCTGTCTCCTCTTTTTGCTGCAACTTTCTGACCTTTTTTTCTTAGTTCATCAATTGCCATATCAAAATCGCCATTAGCTTCTACTAATGCTTTTTTGCAGTCCATCATTCCTGCACCTGTTTGCTTACGTAATTTATTAACGTCAGCTGCTGTAATTTTTGACATTTTTAATTATTTTTTAGATTTATTATTTTGTTGTTGCTTTAACTTCAACTTTTTCTGTAGTTTCTTTTTTGACGTCTTTTTTAGCTTCTCGTTCTGCTTTAATTTTATCTTTTTCGGTTTTTCTTTCTGCCAATCCTTTAGCAATGCCTTCGGTAATAAAAGTCATTATTTTTTCAATAGATTTAGATGCATCGTCATTGGCAGGAATAACAAAATCAACCAAGCTAGGGTTTGAGTTAGTATCAACAATAGCGAATGTTGGTATATTTAATTTTTTTGCTTCGGCGATTGCAATGTGTTCTTTCATAATATCAACTACAAAAATTGCAGCAGGTAATCTAGTAAGGTCAGCTATACTTCCTAAGTTTTTTTCTAATTTTTGTCGTTGACGAGAAATTTGTAATCTTTCTCTTTTCGATAGTACAGCCATGGTGCCATCTTCTTTCATTTTATCAATGGCTGCCATTTTTCTAACGGCTTTTCTAATGGTAACAAAATTGGTTAACATTCCGCCCGGCCATCTTTCTGTAACAAAGGGCATATTGATGCTTTTTGCTTTTTCGGCAACAATGTCTTTGGCTTGTTTTTTTGTGGCAACAAACATTATTTTTTTACCTGACTTTGCTATTTGTTCTAACGCTGCTGTTGCTTCTGTAAGCTTAGCGGCTGTTTTGTGTAAGTCAATAATATGAATACCATTACGCTCCATAAATATGTAAGGAGCCATTTTTGGATTCCATTTTCTTTTTAGGTGACCGAAATGTACACCTGCATCGAGTAATTCTTTAAAATCTATACTAGACATTTTTTTAATTGTTTACATTCTTTAATAACTACAATCTTTAGGTAGAGCAAATTTGCTGTCTTAAAAATTTAGATACTAAACAATAATTTATATACACTCCGTAACTACAATAATTGCTGAAACGGATAATTAATTCTGTTTTAACGTTTACTAAATTGAAATTTCTTACGAGCTTTAGGTTGTCCGAATTTTTTACGTTCAACCATTCTTGGGTCACGGGTAAGCAATTTTTCTACTTTTAGTAGCGGTCTGTTGTTTTCGTCAATTTTAACTAAGGCTCTAGCAATAGCATGTCGTACAGCTTCTGCTTGTCCTGTAATTCCTCCTCCCGATACGTTTACTTTTACATCGTAAGTTTTAGCTGTTGCTGTTGCTACAAATGATTGTTGTATTTTTCCTTGTAACATTGTTGTTGGAAAAAAAACTTTGTAATCTTTTTTATTAATGGTAACATTTCCTTTTCCTTTAGAAAGGTAAACTCTTGCTACCGCTTTTTTTCTTCTTCCTGTTGCGTTAATTACTTCCATTATTATTATTTAAGATCTGATAATTTAAGTTCTTTGGGTTGTTGAGCTTCTTGTTTATGGGTTGAGCTTTCATAAACATAAAGGTTTTTAAACATGGCATTGCCTAATTTGCTTTTTGGAAGCATCCCTTTAATAGCTTTTTCTACCATATAGGTTGGTTTTTTTGCCAT
>CAZVEW010000062.1:0-14034 GCA_964625955.1 uncultured Vicingus sp.
TTGTTTTGTTAGGTGTTGAAGCTGCTGACACCGAAATTGACATAGCGTATTTATGTAAAAAAATAATTCAATTACGCATTTTTAATGATGATAAAAATAAAATGAACTTATCGGTTAAAGCCATTAACGGAGAAATAATGGTGGTAAGTCAATTTACCTTATTTGCCAATACAAAAAAAGGAAACAGACCTTCTTATATTAAAGCTGCAAAACCTGAAATAGCAATTCCTTTGTACCAAAAATTTATACTGCAATTAGAAAAAGAGTTAGGAAAACCAATACAAACAGGAGTTTTTGGTGCAGATATGAAGGTATCGTTAATTAATGATGGCCCTGTTACAATTATTATCGACTCAAAAAAATAGCAGTTTTTAATTATTATCTTTGAACATCAAAAAAAATAATTAATGAACAACCCGTATATCATTATAATTGTAGCAAGCATATTAATAGTATGCTCTTACCTTTTTACTCAATTATCGAAATACACCAAAATTCCGTCAGTAATTTTTTTGATAGGAACAGGTGTCGCAGCTCAGTTTACCTTAAAATCTATGGAAATAAATATTCCAGATTTAAACAACCATCTAAGTTTATTGGGTGTTATTGGTTTGATAATGATTGTGTTAGAAGGGGCTTTAGACATTGAAATACATCGCAATAAAATTAAAACAATTTTAGCTGCTTTTGCCACGTCTGTACTTATTTTAGGCATTACCAACGCTTTAATTGCTACCATTTTATACCTTATTGAAGATGTACGCTTTATCGATGCCTTTTTGTATGCTATTCCTTTGGCAGTAGTAAGTAGTGCCATTGTAATTCCTAGTGTACATACTTTAATTCCTGCAAAAAAAGAGTTTATGGTTTTAGAAGCTACTTTATCTGATATTTTTGGTATTATGCTTTTTGCTTTTTGGATTAAAGAACCTAGTGTTGGACAAACCTATTTTGAAGCTATTTCTTGGAATATTATGATTTCTGTTAGCGTTTCTATTTTTATGAGTTATGTTTTGGTATACATTTTTCTTCAAATAAAAACAGAAATTAAATTCTTTTTATTTTTAGCAATTTTAGCATTACTGTTTGCCATCGGAGAATATTTTCATTACTCTGCCTTATTAATTATTTTAATTTTTGGATTAGTACTTAACAATACTCATGTGTTTTTTAGAGGATTTTTGTCTAAAATAATTGATAAAGAAAAAGTAAAAGTAATTCGGCACGAATTTGTAATTATTACCAACGAATCTTCTTTTTTAATTAGAACCTTCTTTTTTGTGGTATTTGGATTAACCATGAATTTAAGCGGTTTATTAAACTATAAAGCTATTTTTATTTCTTGTCTAGTAATGTTAGTTATTTATTTAACACGAGCACTTAACCTAAAAGTATTTATAAAAAGTAGTATTTTCCCTCAACTATTAATTGCTCCAAGAGGTCTAGTTACTATTTTACTATTTCAAAAATTGGTAGAGCATTATGGCATTGTACCTTTTAGTGAAGCCATCTTAGCTTGGGTAATTATTGGCACTAATATGATGATGATGATAGGCTTAATTGCTAGTGGCAGTAGTGAAGAAGATGTGCTTAGGCTAAATACTAGAGAATCTTTAGAAATAGAAGAACTTGAAGAATCAGAAAACGATAGATTAGAAGATGGTATTATTTAATAATGTGGTTACTTTAACAAATCAAAACCAATATCTGTTCGGTAATATTTTTTCTCAAATTGTATCTTTTCTGCATTAGCAAAAGATTTATTTAAAGCCTCTTTAATGTCCAATCCAAAAGAAGTTAAGGCTAAAACTCTACCGCCATTGGTTACAATATTTTCTCCTTCTTGTTTAGTTCCTGCATGAAAAATAATACTGTTTTTAATGGCATTAAAACCAGTTATTGTTTTACCTTTTTCATAATTTTCTGGATAGCCACCAGCAACCAACATTACCGTTGTAGCAGTTCTTTCATCTACTTTAAATGTTTTTTTGTTTAAATTTTGATGAGCAACTCCTTCAAATAAATCTAACAAATCTGATTTAATTCTTGGTATAACTACTTCTGTTTCTGGGTCGCCCATTCTTACGTTATATTCCACCACCGAAGGATTTCCGTTATCATTCATCAAACCAATAAAAATAAAGCCTTTATAATCTATTCCATCAGCTTTTAGGCCTGCAATAGTTGGTTTAACCACCAACTCTTCTACTTTGTTTAAAAAATCATCGTCAGCAAATGGTACTGGCGAAATTGCTCCCATTCCGCCTGTGTTTAACCCTGTGTCTCCTGTGCCAATTCGTTTATAATCTTTGGCCGATGGTAAAATTTTATAATTTTCTCCATCTGTTAATACAAAAACAGATAATTCAATTCCATGTAAAAACTCTTCAATAACTACTGTTGTAGATGCTTTGCCAAATTTTTCATTTGCTATCATGTTGGCTAATTCTGTTTTAGCTTCAGCCAAATCATCTAAAATTAAAACTCCTTTTCCAGCAGCTAAACCATCTGCTTTTAATACATAAGGAGGGGTTAGGGTTTCTAAAAAAGTATAACCTTTATTTAAGTTATTTTTAGTAAAACTTTTATATTTGGCTGTGGGAATGCCATATTTTTCCATAAACTTTTTAGAAAATTCTTTGCTTCCTTCTAGTTGAGCTCCGTCTTTTTTAGGGCCAATAATAGCAATATTTTGTAGCTCTTTATCGGCTAAAAAATAATCATGTATTCCATTTACTAAAGGGTCTTCGGGGCCAACAATAAGCATATCAACATCATTATTTAAAACAAATTTTTTAATTGCCTCAAAATCGTTGACAGCGATATTTACATTAGTTCCTTCTTGTGATGTGCCAGCATTTCCGGGGGCAATAAATAGTTGGTTTAACTTTTTACTTTGAGCAATTTTCCATGCCAAAGCATGTTCTCTGCCTCCTGAACCTAAAATAAGTATATTCATAATTACTGTTAATGAGCTTGCTTGTTTTTTGCAATGATGTTATAAAATAATTTCAGCAAAAATAAACAAAAGAGGCTATCTGAAAGTTATCAGGTAGCCTCTTTTTAAAATTTTGGTTAGGGTTAAGCTATTATTGAACTATTAATTTTAAAACTTTGGTGTTGTTATCGGCATTAAATTGCACAAAATAAACGCCCGATTGTAATTTATGGGTTTTATCTATTGATAAAGTATATTGCCCCGCAGCAAAGGCTTGATTATTAATTACGTTGGTAACTTCTTTACCTAAGATATCTCGTACGGTAATTTTTAAACTACTTACATTTTTTGTTAAATTAAATGAGATGGTTGCTGATCCGTTAGGCGAAGGGTTTGGATAAACATTAAAACTACCAATATTTCCAAATACATCATTAACAGAGGTTGTTCCATCAATATTAATATCGTCTAGGTAAAGGTTATTTCCTCCGCCAGATTGAAATGCAAATTTAAACCTTACGTTAGTGGCAGTAGATATAGCACTTAAATCTATGGTTTTAGTAACCCAATCACTTGCTGTAGGAATCCAAAAAGTATTTTTAAGAATAGGAGTAGTTGCCAAACTTGAACCTACTAGTGGTAATTTTAAAGTCCAAGTTTCGCCACAATTTAAGGAATACCAAACTAACAATCTGTCACTTGATGTGGAGGATTTTCTAGCAAAAGCTAATTTAAATTTTAAAGATGGGTTACCAATTGTAGATAGGTTATATGATGGACTTATAAGCTCATCAACTTCTCCACTAGTACTAGTATAAAAGTTCCTTATTCTTACTGATGCAATTCCTGTGGCAGCAGCAGTTGTAGTTCTGTTAAATACTGCTCCACCTGTAGGATCAACAACAACCCAATCATTAGTAAAATTAGAAGCTATTTCAAATCCATCAACTAAAACACCCGAATAAGTGGCTGTTAAAGAATTAACGGTTATGATGTTGTTTTTAGTAATGTTTCCTGTACCAGCAGTAGTTGAAGGCTGGCTTGTTACACTATAAACACCAGCAGTATTATAAGTAATTGTTGGGTTTGAAGCATTAGATGTAGCAGGTGTTCCTCCGCTAAAACTCCAATTCCATGCCGTTGGTATTGCATTGTAAGAATTGTCGGTAAAAGTAACAGATCCTCCTTCACAAATTAACTGTTTATCGTAAGTAAAATCGGCAATTGGGGCACAAGTAACAGCAGTATAAGGATTAGCTGTACCTGTTACAGCAAGGTTTGATGCTGTTGTTAATTGATTTAACCCTGTTGATACGCTTGTTGAGTTTAGGTAAAATTGCATTCTATCTCTTTGCTCTAATGTAAACATGTATTGGCAACCGTTGTAACTCATGTAATTTTCAATTTGGTCAACTACATCGGTACCAAAAGGGTCTGGACCAGAAGCATCGTTAGAACAAGTGTTTTCTGAATGATTGCAAGTAAAACTTGATGTTGCTGCAGGAGGTGTATCGCAAATAAAATCGCCAGAACTAGCACAACTTCCTCCACAACCACTTTGAAAGGTGTGGTACAACCCCATACAATGCCCTATTTCGTGCGTTAAAGTTCTACTAGATCCATTAACAAAACTCGAATTAATTACCACACCATAAGTACTGTTAATTCCGCTTCCAGGAAATTGAGCATAGCCAGCAATAATACCATTACCAGAGCCTCCAGCAATGCTTACCACCGTCCACACATTAAAATATTTTTTACTATCCCAATAATTAACTGCTTTTACGGCATTACCAGCATCAACCGACAAGGGAGATTCATCCCTTGTTATTCCTTCCGTACAATTACCGTTAGGATCAATATGAGCCAACCTAAATTGTACTTGAATATCCGCTACAAAAGGTTTAAAAACACTAGTAATATTTGATGTGTCTGAATTTAGTTTTTGGTAATCAAGGTTTAACCTATTTACTTGATCTTCAATATCTGCTTTTGTTACATTTCCCTGCCCATTATTAGTAATTACATGAAAAACAATAGGGATGGTATATACAAAGGCTTTGTTATGGGCATTGTTTTTAGCTAGTTGCTTTATTTCATCTCGGTGCTTCAATATGTATTCTTCAAGCAATAAATTTTGTTGAAAAAGTTGAGGATTTTTTGCTCTCAACTCTTCTGTATGTTGATCCGTACCACACCAATCTCCTGCTCGTGCTACAGATTGAGCCGAACTGGCAAAGGATATAGCTGCAAGCATTAATATACTTAAAGATAGTTTAATTGTTTTCATAGATTTGAGTTTTGTTAAATTAAGCACTTAAAAAAGTGCACAATTTCAAATTTAATAAACTTTTTTAAACTTTTTAATTAATATTTGATTAGCGGTCGAATTTGTCCTTAAATGGACACAAAAAGAGGTGTTTTAAAGTAAATCTCTAACGGAACATAAAATATTTTCAGCTAAAGCTGGGTTTTTAATAAACTGTAACAGTTGGTGTGCCGTTTGTTTTGGTTGGGTTAAATTTCCTTCTTTTTTATACTTAATAAACTTATTAATGGTTGAAAAAGCTGTTTTATCCGATTTTCTAATTTCTACTTGCATTTTTGTATCTATAATACCTGGGGCTAAGCTCAAAATTTTAAAATTAGCTTTATCAATGTTAAACTCTTCATTTAGTACTTGGCTAAACATATCCAATCCAGCTTTTGAGGCACAATACACTCCCCAACCATCAATAGGTGTTCTGCCAGCTCCAGAGCTAATATTAATAATTAATTTCTCTGCTGTATTTTTTACATACGTTTTTACAAACAAATTAATTAAGATGGTTGGAGCTATTAAGTTAACATGATAGGTTTTAATAATTTCATTATTGTCAACTTTTCCAATATGATTGATATTTCCAACAACTCCTGCATTATTAATTAATATAATTTTAGTTGCATTTTTTAGTTTAGGAAATGAAAACAGTTTAATGGCATTTAAATCATTTAAATCTAGGGTGGTGTGCCGATAATTAACATTTTTAATGTTACAATTTCTAGCAAATCCATAAACAAAATTATTTTTATCTTCTAATAATAATTCTGCCAAAGCTTTACCTAGTCCAGCACTAGTCCCTGTAATAAAAAAGCAGTTCATTTTTGCAATATTAACATAAGTAAAGTCAGTTATTTTTGGTATAATCATGCACAAAATTACAGAGTCGTTTTACTGTTTCTTCAGAAGTTTTTGGCAAAATACCATGTCCGAGGTTAAAAATGTGTCCGTCAATTCCTTTTACAGCGTCTAAAATATTTTTGGTTTTGGCTTCAATAATATCCCAATTGGCAAATAAAGCAGTTGGATCTAAATTGCCTTGTATTGCTACCTCATAGTTGAGGTTTTTCCAAGTTTTAGCCAAATCTGTTTTCCAATCTAAAGAAATTACATCAGGATTGGCTTTTCTTAAGCTAGGTATTAAATGGGCAGAATTTACGCCCATAGAAATGATTGGTGTTGATGGATTTTTTTCTTTAATCATTTGAATCATTTTCTCTACATGAGGAAACACATATTCATCATAATCATCTATACTTAATGCCCCCACCCAACTATCAAAAATTTGCACTACCATTGCTCCACTTTCAATTTGAAAGTTGAGGTAATTTGCCATAACGGTACTTAATTTATCCATTAACAAATGCCAAGCTTTTGTTTCGTTGTACATAAAAGCTTTCATGGTTTCGTAATTCTTAGAAGGGCCGCCTTCTATTAGGTAACTTGCTAGTGTAAAAGGAGCTCCAACAAATCCAATACATGGAACGTTTAATTCTTTTTTAAGGATATTTAAGGATTTTCCTGTAAAAGCTAAATCCATTGCTGGGTCAACTATTTTTAGTTTTTCTACATCAGCAACGCTCCTAATAGGATTGTGGATTAATGGTCCGTAGCCTTTTTTGTATTCAAAACTAATTCCCATTGGACCAAGCGGAATTAAAATATCCGAAAAAACAATGGCAGCATCTACTTCATAATTATTAACAGGAATCATCGTTACTTCGGCACTTATCTCAGGAATGGTGCTAATTTCTATTAAGCTGTATTTTTCTTTAATTAATCTATATTCTTTTTGAAACCTACCTGCTTGTCGGGCTAACCAAAGAGGTGTGTATGCTGTTGCTTCTCTTCTACACGCTTTTAAAAAATTATCGTTGAATTGCATAATAATTGAAAATTTATAATTGAAAATGGAAAATTATCCATTTTTTAAATTGTTTTTACTTGATTTAATAATTGAAACTAATATCCTGATTAACTCAATGTTTAAATTATTGATTTTATCAAATTCTAATTTGTTAATGTAATTTGTGTCAAATAATAGATTTAACCAATAGGTTGTTTCGTTTGCTTCTTTAAGTGAAATGGATAGTTTATGAATGAAGTCTTTTTTGCTTTCTGCATGTTCTGCTTCTTGAATTAAAGCTCCAACGGAAGTTCCTGAGCGTAATAATTGTTTACTTAACACAAACTCTTTTTTCTCAATAAGAATTTTATAGAGTTCAATAATTTGAATCGCAAACGAATAGCTTTTATCTTTAACTACATTTTCCTTCATTTTTAATTCTCCATTATCAATTTTTAATTAGAGACATTGCAACATTTATCGCATTTACAATCTTTTCCATATCTTCATCACTCAACACCGAACATAAAAACCAAGATTCAAATTGAGATGGTGGAATATAAACGCCATTTTCAATTAATCCCCAAAAGAATTTGGTAAACTGTTCGGTATCACATTCTTGTGCTTCATCAAAATTAGTAATTGTTTTTGCTGAGAAAAATGGGTTAATCATTGAACCAAAACGGTTAACTGTTAAATCAATACCGTTTTCTTTGGCAGCATTTAATAATGCTTTTTCAATTATTTCTGCCTGAGCATTAAATTTATCGTAAGGATTTTGTGCTTTTAATTCTGTTAGGGTTGCAATTCCTGCAGCCATTGCTACTGGGTTTCCAGATAAAGTTCCTGCCTGATACATATCTCCCAAAGGAGAAACCATATTCATTATTTCTGCTCTTGCTCCGTAAGCTCCAACAGGAAAACCACCACCAACAACTTTGCCTAAACAAGTAATATCGGCTTCCACCCCTAACAATTCTTGTGCTCCGCCAAATTTAGAACGAAACCCCGTCATTACCTCATCAATAACCAATAAAATTCCCGCTTCTTGGGTAATTTCTCTCAATTCTTTTATAAAGTCATCAGTAGGAAGTACAACTCCCATGTTTCCTGCAATAGGTTCAATAAATACTGCTGCAATGTCATCACATTCTGTGATGTGTTTTTTTACTGATTCGATGTTATTGTATTCAGCAATTAAAGTATTTTTTACGGCATCGTGGGGTACTCCTTTGCTGCCCGGCAAGCTATAAGTTACTAATCCTGAACCAGCTGCAACTAATAAAGCATCAGAATGACCGTGGTAACAACCTGCAAATTTTACAATATGATTTTTATTGGTAAATGCCCTTGCTAAACGAATAGCACTTAGAATTGCTTCTGTTCCAGAGTTCACGAACCTTACCTTATCCATATTAGGAACGGCATCGCAAACAATTTTAGCTAATTTAATTTCATCTTCGGTACTTGCTCCAAAAGTAAAGCCTGTGCAAACTTGTTTTTGAACAGCTTGAATAACTTTTGGGTTGCCATGCCCTAAAATCATTGGACCATAAGAAAGTACCAAATCAATGTACTCGTTTCCATCAACATCATAAATTTTAGAACCTTCGGCTCGTGCCATAAATAATGGGTTTCCTCCAACCGACTTAAAAGCACGTACTGGCGAATTTACTGCTCCAACTAAGTGTTCTTGTCCTTCGGTGTATAATTCTTGTGATTTTGTGTTGTTCATAATGTTATAATTATAAATTGATAATGGAGAATTGAAAATTAATTATCCTTTTAATCATTTTTAATTTTTAATTGTTTGGCTGCTTCTTTGGCAAAGTATGTTAAAATAATATCTGCCCCTGCTCTTTTAATGGAAAGCAATGTTTCCATCATTACTTTTTGTTCATCAATCCAACCATTTTTACCTGCTGCTTTAATCATGGCATACTCTCCACTAACATTGTAAGCTGCAATAGGTAAGTCAAAATTGTTTTTTAAATCTCTAATTACATCTAAATAAGATAAGGCAGGTTTTACCATTAAAATTGCTGCACCTTCATCGGCATCAGCTTGAGCTTCTTTAATGGCTTCATTACGATTTGCCGAATCCATTTGGTACGTTCTTCTATCTCCAAAACTAGGGGAAGAATCGGCAGCATCTCTAAATGGACCATAGTAAGCAGACGAATATTTTACCGAATAGCCCATAACAGGAATGTGCTCAAATCCATTTTTATCTAGTTCATCTCTAATTTCTCGAACGGCAAAATCCATCATTCCTGAAGGAGCAACCATGTCAACACCTGCTTTTGCTTGAGCTAATACTTGTTTTCTGAGGTTCACTAATGTTAGGTCATTATCAACATCGTTATTGCATAAAACGCCACAATGTCCGTGGTCGGTATATTCGCAAAAACAGACATCGGCAATTACTTGTAGCGTTGGGTGCTTAGCTTTGATGTAACGAATTGCTATTTGAATAATTCCTTCGTCATTCCAACTTTCAGAGCCTTCGGCATCTTTATGTAAGGGAATACCAAAAAGAATAACAGATTTTATTCCTAAATCAACTACTTCTTTTAGCTCATCATCAATTTGATCTAAAGAGTAACGAAAAATACCGGGCATGGATACAATTTCTTTTTTAATGTTTGTTCCTTCCTCAATAAATAAAGGATAAATAAAATCAGAGATTTCTAGGTGTGTTTCTCTAATCGCAGCTCTAATTTCTTCGGTTTTACGATTGTTTCTTAATCTTTCTGCCATTTAAAATTCTTTTTAAGGGTACAAATATAAGCTTGTTGAATGGAGTTTGGAAATTGGAAAGTTTAAAAGTTTGGAAAGTAGGTGTTAACCTACTTTCTACAACGAAGTTGCTTAATTTTTTTATAGAAATTAGGTTTGAAATAAGTTATTAAAGTTTTCAACAAAGCACTTTATTTATTTACGATTTGAACTATTTTTGACAGCTAAAGTAACTAAAGCAATCAAAAACATAAATAAATGCCTTCAATTATAGAATTAGAAAAAATTGCTTCTCAAGTAAGAAGAGATATTGTAAGAATGGTTAATGCCGTTAGTTCTGGACATCCGGGAGGGTCGTTAGGCTGTGCCGATTTTTTAACTGCCCTCTATTTTGAGGTGATGAACCACACCCCTTCTAATTTTAATATGGACGGTACAAACGAAGATGTTTTCTTTTTATCTAACGGACATATTTCGCCTGTTTTTTACAGCGTTTTGGCTCGTTCGGGTTATTTTCCTGTAAAAGAACTCGCTACTTTTAGAAGATTAAACACACGTTTGCAAGGACACCCAACCACCCACGAAGGCTTACCCGGCATTAGAATTGCCAGTGGCTCGTTAGGTCAAGGAATGAGCAATGCCATTGGCTGTGCACTAACAAAAAAATTGAATAATGATAATGGCGTGGTTTTTTCACTGCATGGCGATGGAGAAATCCAAGAAGGGCAAATTTGGGAGGCAGCAATGTATGCAACTTACAACAAAGTAGATAATTACATTGCAACAATCGATTATAACCATAAACAAATTGACGGAGATATTAGCGATGTGCTTGATTTAGGAGATATTAACGCAAAATGGCAAGCTTTTGGCTGGGACGTAATGGAAATGAATGGAAATGATATGGAAAATGTGGTAAAAACATTAAACGAAGCAAAAACACACTTAGGCAAACAAAAACCCGTTATGATTATAATGAAAACTGAAATGGGACAAGGTGTAGATTTTATGATGGGGACACATAAATGGCACGGAAATGCACCTAACAACGAACAATTAGCCGATGCTTTAAGCCAGTTAAAAGAAACTTTAGGCGATTATTAATTAAACGTCATTGCAAAATAGGAGGAACGAATGTTGAAGCAATCTCATTTTAAATACAAGATTGCTTCGTTCCATTACATTACACTCGCTATAACGATTGAATAAATTGAACTTTTTAATTAAACATATCAAATCTATTTTAGTTGCACTGATTTTAATTTGTGCAATAAACTCCTTTTCGCAAAACCCACCAAAAACCAGAATACTTTTTGTGTTAGATGCCTCACAAAGTATGTTGGGAAAATGGGGTCAAGAGCAAAAAATGCAAGTTGCCACTAGGTTGCTTAGTAATTTAATGGATAGTTTAAAATCTGTTAATAATTTAGAAGTAGCCCTTAGGGTTTACGGTCATCAGTACTCTGTTGCTAGAGGAGATAGAAGTTGCGAAGATTCTAAACTCGAAATTCCTTTTAGTAAAAACAATTACAATTTAATAAAAGAAAAACTAAAATCGCTTTACCCCATTGGCACCACACCTATTGCTTATTCTTTAGAGCAAACTAAAAATGATTTTCCACCTTGTAGCAATTGTAGAAATATTATTATTTTAATAACCGATGGTATGGAAGAATGTGGTGGCGACCCTTGTGCTGTTGCTCGGGCTCTTCAAAAAAATGGCATCACACTAAAACCTTTCGTTATTGGCATGGGCTTAGATTTAGATTTAATCGATTACTTTAAATGTGTAGGTACATTTTATGAGGCCAAAGACCAAACATCATTTCAAAACATATTAAAAGTGGTTATTTCTCAAGCAATGAACAACACCACCGTACAGGTAAATTTGTTAGATGCATCGGGTTACCCAACAGAAACTGATGTAAATATGACTTTTTACGATACCTTTTCAAAAAACATTAAGTACAATTTTATTCATACATTAAATTATAGAGGAAACCCCGATACCATTCCTTTAGATCCTGCATATAAATACGATTTAACCGTTTATACTTTGCCTTCTATTAGCAAAGATAGTATTACTATTATTCCTGGAAAACACAATATTATTGCTTTAGATGCTCCACAAGGCATGTTAAAATTAGAAATGAGCGGTATAAACGAATACAATCAATTAAAATGTATTGTAAGGCAAGCAGGGAAAATGAAAACACTTTACGTACAAAGTTTTGATGAGATAACTAGGTACATTACAGGTGATTATGATCTAGAAATACTTACTCTGCCACGAATTTATGTAAACAATGTAAACATTAAACAAAGCTACACCACCAAAGTTTTTATCCCAGAACCAGGAATAGCTACTATTTTTCTTTCAGGGAAAGGAATTACAAGCATCTTTTTAGAAGAAAACAACCAACTAAAATGGGTTTACAATCTTTCTCATAACACCACACGAGAATCAATTGTTTTACAACCAGGAAAATACAGGATAATTTTTAGAGGATTAAACAGCAAACAAGTAATTTATACCAAAGAAAAATCTTTTACTATCACATCAGGAAGCTCATCACAAATTAAATTTTAAACAAATGGAAACAAAGCACTTAACAATAAAAAAATATACTTACACCGAAAAAAAAGACACCCGCTCTGGTTTTGGCGATGGATTAGCCGAATTAGGAAGAGAAAATGAAAATGTAGTTGCACTTTGTGCCGATTTAACAGGCTCTTTAAAAATGAATGCTTTTGCAGATGAAAATCCCGAACGTTTTTTTCAGATGGGAATTGCCGAAGCCAATATGATTGGTGTTGCCGCAGGAATGACCATTGGCGGTAAAATTCCTTTTACAGGAACTTTTGCCAATTTTTCTACCAGCAGGGTTTATGACCAAATTAGACAAGCAGTTGCCTACTCTGGAAAAAATGTAAAAATATGTGCTTCTCATGCTGGACTTACTTTGGGCGAAGATGGTGCAACTCACCAAGTTTTAGAAGATATTGGTATGATGAAAATGCTGCCAGGCATGACCGTTATTAACCCTTGCGACTACAACCAAACCAAAGCGGCAACTAAAGCCATTGCAAGTTATAAAGGACCAGTTTACTTGCGTTTTGGACGCCCAAAAGTGCCTGTATTTATGAATGAAGATTTTGTAATAGGTGAAGCCATTTTATTAAACGAAGGAACAGATGTAAGTATTTTTGCCACAGGTCATTTAGTATGGGAAGCCATACAGGCATGCGAAATTTTAGCAGCAAAAGGCATTAGTGCCGAAATAATAAATATCCACACCATTAAACCTTTAGATAAAAAAGCAGTCTTAAGCTCAGTCAACAAAACAAAATGCGTGGTAACAGCCGAAGAACACATGAAAAATGGCGGTTTAGGCGACAGCATTGCTCAAGTAATTGCTCAAGAAAATCCTATGCCAATTGAATATGTTGCTGTAAATGATAGCTTTGGAGAAAGTGGAACTCCAGACCAATTAATGGAAAAATACGGACTAAATGCAGATGCTATTGTTAAAGCTGCCGAAAAGGTAGTTGTTAGGAAACAACAAGTTTAGTAGGACAGCCTTTCTGGTCAATTCATTTGCATAAGAATGCCTTGGAATAAATATTATACTTAACATCAAAATGGCTGATTAATAAACTGATTTAATAATTTTCTCAACAGGTTTGTGCTGAGGAGTGTAATCAGAGTTATCTAATCCCCCTGCATTTTTATCGTTAGGGTACCATTTCCACAAAAAGCCGCCAACAAACCATTTTTGACTCCAAGTATTTTTGTACAAGGCAGCGTAAGCAATTTGTTGGGCACTAATATTTACTTTTTCGTTGTGTTTTATGTTTTCAATTTCCCACTGATTCCATGTGTTGTAATTGGTGCTTTTATAACCATATTCGGTAAAAATAATTTGTTTTTTATTTTGATGAGCAAATGTTTGTAACGATAAATTTACTTTTTTCCAAGCACTATCTAATTGTGGTATTGAAGGTGTTTTTTCTTTAGATAAAGGAAAATAGGCATCAATACCAATATAATCTAATTGATGCCAAAAAGTTATATTTTGATAGTTATCCCAATTGGCAGCATAAGTTAACTTTCCAGTATAAATAGTTTTAACCTCTTTAATAAGATTAACCCAAAAATTGCTTCTCTTGGTGACAGAAATTTTAAATTCA
>CAZVEW010000063.1:0-13870 GCA_964625955.1 uncultured Vicingus sp.
TTATAGATTCGTCTTCTGTGTGAAATTCTGTTACTAAATTTCGTATTTCTAAAAGTGTTCTACTATTCATCTTTTTATTTCATGTATGAAAGGGCAATAAAATTACACTTTATTAAAAAATTAAACAAGCATTAAGCAATTTAGAATAGCAAGCTTTAGATAAGCTACACTTTTTAGTAGATAAATAAGTAATAAACAAGCATTAAGATTTTTTATAAATAATTGAAAACTAAATGTTTATTGCTTTTGTTTTTTTTTACAGCAATGATTTATTAGCACTTTCTCCTTAATAAGCTGTATCTCTAATTTTTATGGAAAGAAAACCGTATTCTTGACTATCTTCTTTCATGGCAAATTCAATTTTGCCTTGTTTTGGAGAAGAATTTTTCCAAACTATATATTTGTCGTCTGCTAATTTTCCTTTACCGTATTTTTCATCAAAATATTTTTTAAATTCTTGGTATAATAATTTAGCATCTTTTATTTTATCTAGGTAAACCGAAACCTCTATGGCATACAGGCTATTTTCTTCAAAATCGTAAGTAACGGTGTAGCTATTAGACGAGTCGATGGCGTAATCGTACAAAAGATACTCTTCTAAATCGTCTAATAAAAAAGTGTTATCTTCTGCTGCTTTTACCTGTTTAATTGTTTCTCCAATACTAATTCCGTTAAAATTATTTTGGTTGGATTGTAAAATATCATCAAAAAAAGGAGAATTATTATTGCCACATGAAAAAATTGTAGTCATAATAATTGTGATGACAGCTATTTGCAACAAGTTTTTCATTTTTATCAATATTTAAGGAATAATAATATTTTCGTTTTCTACTAAACTTTCGTTTCTAAATCGTAAAAATAATTGTGCTAATGCCACAACGTCTTTTTGACAATACACTGCAATTCTTTCTAAATCTTTATCTTGCCAATAAACATCATTTACCATGCTGCCATCAATGTCGTCTTTTGGGGTGGGAATGCCAAAAATGGTGGTTAATAAGCTTAAAGAGGTGTAATGTTTAAAATCGCCAAATTTCCATAATTGAAGGGTATCTAAATGGGCAACTTCCCAAGGTTTTTTACCTGCCATATCGAGTATTGATGGGATAGTTAGTTGGTTTACTAAGGCTCTTCTTGCAATGTAAGGAAAATCGAATTCTTTGCCATTATGGGCACATAATAAAGCATCTTTTTTGTTATAATAACGGTTAAGTAGTTCGAAAAATTCTATTAATAAAGTTTTTTCATCATCATTATAAAACGATTTGATGTGTAGGTTTTTTGTATTATTTTCTAGGTTAATAAATCCAACAGAAATGCAAACTATTTTTCCAAACTCGGCATAAATTCCTGCCATGTTGTATATTTCGTCTGGCGTTTCGTCTTTTTTGGCTAAAAAACTCGATTTCCGTTCCCAATGTTTTTTAAAGTTGGCATCTAAATCAGAAAATTTGGGTTGTTGAGCAACAGTTTCAATATCTAAAAAAAGTATTTTTTCGAGGGGTATTTTTGAGAGTATCATTATTTTTATTTTATCATCACCCCAAATTTATTAATTAGTGGCACTTTTACAAAATTTTCTTTTTTGATGGTTTCGGCTAAAAAGATATATTTTTTATCGAGCATTTGGTTATTTTTAAAAAAACTAACCCAATATTCGTTATGCAACGAAAAAAGTGTTTCAATAATTGGTTCTATTTTAACAAAGCTTTGTGGTTTAACCAATCCCAACGAATGTCGTAATAAGGATGTTTTTGTTTCTTTTCCTTTTAAATCTTTTATGTAGCCTTTAGACGATACCAATACGCCATCTAAAACATGTTTGCTTAAATTGATTAAATAAACATTCCAAATATTTTCTTGCAGTTCATTTTTTTCTTTTACAATGGCAACTGCAACATTTTTTATTGTTGGTGGTTTAATGTCTTTTTTCATTTTTTAAAGCTTTCTATTGCTTTTTTAACTGTTTTATCGTATTGATTAATAATGGTATAGTAACCAAAGTTATTAAATAAATTACGACTAATAGCTGCTTTTAAATCTCTAACTATTATGTTTTTAGATTCTTGGATTTCGGTTAGATTTCGTTTTAAACCCTTATCGGTGGTGTATTTAATTAGGTTATTGAATAGATGATTAGCAATTTTAAAGTGACTTTTAAATGCTATTGCATCTTTGTAGGATTTACCCAACTTTTCTCTATGATTGTCAACATAATCTAGTGCAAAATCTTGTATTAAACCAAGAGAACGCATTTCATATAAATATGTTGTTCCTCCATTGGTGTCTAAAGGTACAAAAATGTCGGGCATAATTCCTCCGCCACCATAAACAATTTTTCCTTGAGGGGTGTAATATTTTAAAGAGTCGTTAAAATGGATGCTATCAGCGGAAAGTAACTCTCCATTAAGATATCTTTGGTACGCATCTGCATGGTATTCATCTAAATTTTTGCCATAGGGTTTTTGAATACATCTTCCTGTAGGTGTATAATAACGAGCAACGGTTAATCGTAATGCAGATCCATCAGGCCAAACAACTTGTTCTTGTACTAATCCTTTGCCAAAAGATCTTCTTCCTATAACTGTGCCTCTATCGTTATCTTGAATTGAACCAGCTAAAATTTCGCTTGCTGAGGCAGAATTTTCATTAATTAAAACGCAAATATTTATTTTTTCTAATGTTCCTTTATCGGTAGAATAGATATCTTCTCTAGCTCGTGAGCGTCCCTTTGTATAAACTATCATTTTGTTTTTTGGTAAAATTTCATCTGCAATTGCTGTTGCTGCTGCTAAAAGCCCACCACCGTTGCCTCGTAAATCAATAATTAAGTTTTGCATTCCTTTTTTTAGCAATTTATTGGTCGCTGATACAAATTCGGCATGGGTTGTTTTTGCAAAGCGTGTAATTTTAAGGTAAGCTGTTTTGTTGGTAATCATGTAAGGTGATTCTACACTAAAAATAGGTATTTCTCCTCGTGTAATAACATAATGAAATATTCTCTTTTTACCTCGTCTAACTATATCTACAGCTACTTTGCTGCCAGTAGGTCCTTTAAGTAGTTTTATTATTTTTTCGTTGCTTATTCCGTTTCCAGCAATATTAGTAGTATCGACTCTTACAATTCTATCTCCTGCTTTTATGCCTAATTTTGCCGATGGACCTTTTGCTATTGGTGATATGATTAAAAGTGTATCGTCTTTTATTCGAAATTCAACACCAATCCCTTCAAAATTCCCGTTTAAAGGGTCGTTCATGTCATTAAAATGTGATGCGGGAATGTAGTAGGAATGAGGGTCTAAGTTAGATAGCATGCTAGAAATAGACTTCTCAATTAAATCTTTCTTGTTTACAGAATCAACGTAAGTATTTTCAATAAAATTTAAAATTTCGTTAAGTTTTGTTGCCGTGTTAAATTGTTTAGCAATAGGAAAAACAACGGAGTTATTATTTGTTGAGAGCAGTAAAAAAGAAGCTAAGAAAATACCAGCAACAATAGATAATGAAATAATTACAGGTAAAAAAAGAAGGATATTTTTTTTGTTTTTCATGTTTTGTTGGGGAATTTTAAATATTTAATTCTTCTGCTGTGATGTGGGTAAGTGTAATGTTAGATGCTTGTAAAAAATTTAACCCTTCATCGTCTTTATAGGCGTTAATGTAAACAACGCGTTTTATACCTGCTTGCAAAATAAGTTTGCTACATTCTTTGCAGGGCGATAGGGTAATGTATAGTGTAGCATCTTGTGCATTATGGGTAGATTTTGCCACTTTCATAATGGCGTTTGCCTCGGCATGTAAAACATACCAATGTGTTTTACCGTTTTCATCTTCGCAGCAATTATTGTAACCTGTTGGGGTTCCATTGTAGCCATCAGAAATAATCATGTTATTTTTAACAATAAGTGCCCCTACCTGTTTTCTTTTACAGTGCGATAGTTTAGCCCATTCTAAAGCCATTTTTAAGTAGGCACTATCGTAGCGAAATTGTTTTTCTTTATAATATTTATCCATTAAATTGTAAAAGACCCAAAAGTAGTAATTTGAGTTTGCTTATTAAGGTTTGTGAAATTAAATTTTATTATAGTTGCTTTAAATTATTTTTGAAAATTCAAATTCAGAATTAATTAAAAAATTTGAACATCTGCGGTCAGGTTATCGTTTAGGTATAAAAAGAATAGAATTATGATTATAACATTTGAAACAATAAGAGAAGATATTAAAGCATTTCTTAATTCCATTCTTGTTAATGCTGTACGGTAAAGCCTCTCCAAAAACTCTAAAAACAAAGAAGCCCTTGAGAACAAAGGCTTCGATGGTTTAAAAGGTTGTGGAGTCGGAGGGAGTCGAACCCTCGTCCAAACAAGGAACTAATAAGCTTTCTTCATGCTTAGCTTATATTTAATTGTTAGGAATAATGCAGACTAAAAGCGACCAACATTAAACTTAAGCTTCTTGTATTTCGCCAGTAAATCGAAGCCATTTACTTAGCTAGTTCAAAATTATGAAACCTCAAAAACAACAGTTAATGAACGGAACTGCTGAGAGATTAATGGTTCTACCGCCTAGCGGTTAGAATTAAGGTTATCCGACTTAGTCGAGATTACGCAGCCATTGCATAGTTATTTTCGCCAATTAGCGAGTTGAGAACCGATATTTACGAGCAAATTCACAACGCTCGACATGCTTACTTATCCATTCGTCTTGCTGTCAAAACCAAAAACGACCCCAATATTTTCAAAGAACAACACAAAGTTAATGAATTTTTAGATTAAGCCACTAATAACGATAAATTTACTACCGAGTTTAACTATATTTGCAAAACCTAAAAAATTTATCTTTAAAAATTTTTTTAATGAAAATTGGCGTAATAAAAGAAGAAAAAGTACCACCAGACGAAAGAGTACCTTTGTCTCCCAAACAATGTAAAGAAATTAAAGACAAATTTCCTTCCATAAATTTAGTTGTACAAACTAGCAATATTAGAAGATTTAAAGATGAAGATTACCTAAAACAAGGCATAGAAATTGTTGAAAATGTTAACGATTGTGATGTACTTTTTGGTGTTAAAGAAGTGCCAATTAAAAAATTAATTCCAAATAAAACTTATTTCTTTTTTTCTCACACCACAAAGAAACAACCTTACAATAAAAATTTACTTAAAACCATGTTAGAAAAACACATTACCATGGTAGATTATGAAGGTTTAAAAAATAAAAGTGGTATTAGGTTAATAGGTTTTGGACGATATGCGGGAATTGTAGGTTGCTACAATGCCTTTTATACTTACGGAAAAAGAGTTGGTAATTTTAATTTAAAAAGAGCTTATTTGTGTGAAGACCAAATAGAAATGGAAGCAGAATTAACTAAAATAAAACTTCCTAAAAACTATAAAATTATTATAACTGGTGGTGGTAGAGTTGCCCATGGTGCGATTGAAATTTTAGACAAATTAAACATCAAAAAAGTGAGTCCTGCAAGCATAAAAAAACAACAATTTAACCATGCTGTTTTTGCCCAGCTACAGGTCGAAAATTACAACAAAAGAATTAATAATCAGCATTTTACAAGACACGATTTTTATAACAACCCAACCGATTTCCATGCCGATTTCATGAAATACGCAAAAGTGGCAGATATGTACATTGCTTGTCATTTTTGGAATGCAAAATCACCCTACATTTTTACAAGAGAAGATGCCAAACAACCTGATTTTAATATAAAAGTTGTTGCCGATATTAGTTGCGATATTGATGGACCTGTGGCTTCAACCCTAAGACCTTCAACAATTAAAGACCCTATCTATGGATACAATCCTCAAACTGAAAAAGAAGTCGATTTTAATACCGAAGATTCAATAAGTGTAATGGCTGTTGATAATTTACCTTGTGAATTGCCTAAAGATGCTTCTGCAAATTTTGGTAGAGAATTAATAGATAAAGTGTTCCCTCATTTATTAAATGACGAAAAAGAAGTGATAGCAGGAGCAACTATTTGTAAAAACGGAAAGTTAATGCCTCAATACAATTATTTAACCGACTATGTTACAAACTAAACATTAAACTCTCACTATCCGATTTTTACCTACAAACGATTTTAGTAAATAATAAAAATAAGCCGATTTAATTATCTCTTTTCCACTCTTTTTAGCATCTTCCATGGCTAAACGTTGCAAATTAAAAGGAATAATGTCTTTTTTTAACCCTGCTCCACCAAAAGTTAAATCTACTTTAGAAGAAATGGCACTAAAAAAATCTTTGCCAACAGCATCATCTGTAAATGGAAAAGAAAAAACCTTGTAATTTAAATTAAATTTAGAAGTAATTAAATCAATACTTTCAAGGGTTTGCTGAAGCTGATTGTTAAATGAAATTTTTTTATATAAAGGGTGATTTAAACTATGAGCCCCTACGGTAAATCCTTGTTGTATTAATTTTTCTAACTGTTGAGTGCTTAAATAAGGTTGTACTGTTTTTAAGTAATCATCAAAATCAACATCATTTTCTTGTGCTAATTCATCTAATATTTTTACATCTTGATAACTCAAATCTAATAATCCT
This sequence comes from uncultured Vicingus sp., assembly GCA_964625955.1. Classification (GTDB taxonomy): domain Bacteria; phylum Bacteroidota; class Bacteroidia; order Flavobacteriales_E; family Vicingaceae. The sequence goes on from CAZVEW010000063.1 coordinate 6,561, forward strand.
TTTGCATAAATCTTTTCAATCAATAAACTTGCTTTAAAACGGTAAAATAAATTTTTGTTATCCATAAAATCTGTATTAACAAAAATAGTAGCAGGAATACCTTTTGCTTTTAAAATAGGAGCAACAACATCGTAAAACTCGCTTAATCCATCATCAAAAGTTAAGTGAAAACATTTTTTTTTAGGAGGTTTATTTTCTTTCTTTAATTTAATAAGCTCTTGTAAATCAACAGGCTGGTAATGCTTTAAAAGATATGCTAAATCTTTTTTAAATGTAATAATTTTTCTTGGCGGATAAAGGTACTTTAAATGCAAGGGAATTTTATCTGAAACACAATGGTAAAAAGGTAGTAATAATTTTTGACCTGTTAATCCTACCAACTGATTTTGATTAATAAATTTAGCCCCAAAGCACGATATTTTTTTTGCTAATGTTTTAATAGTTTAATAGTTTTAACACTCTTGAATTAGTTTTACTAATTTGAAAATAAGGTGTTTGAATCCCTCCAAAAGCTCTAAAATACCTTTCGATAGGTTCTACCATACTTCCTTCAAAATTAAACGATTTTGTTCTCTTTGAAGAACGTTTAATAGCTTCCCACAACAACAAACTCATTGCTCCTGTTGTTTTATACTTGTTAGCTGTAACTCCGTGTATGTAGTAAGCAGAAATATTATCCCACACGTAAAACAATATGGCATTAATATTCCCTTCATTATCTTTAGCCATTAACATTTCTCCACAATTATTTGTTTTACAATAACTATAAATTGCTTTTAACTTAGCTAAAGAAATAACATAAGTATCCTTATTTTCTTGGTACACATTCTGTTTCATATGATATAACAAATCAATATCGTTTAAAACTTCAATCGTTACAAATTTTTCTGCTTTTCTAATCTCCCTTCTTATGTTTTCTTTAAAATCTGCAAACACACGTTTTTGCTCAGAAATATTATTAATAATGTAGGTATAACGAGTTGTTTGTTTAAAACCTTTCCAAAAAAAAGGTGCCCAATTTGTAAATGTTGGTAAAAAATTCTGCTTAAAGGCATCTACCTTTGGTAGTTGTTCAATTAATTGCGTAATCACTTCTTTCTCAAAACTCAATTTATTGGTATATTTTTGCTGAGTTGGATATATTAACCAAACTCCTTGGTAAGGACTTAAAAATTGTGGTGTAATTAAACTAAAACCTTTTTTTCTTGTAACAATATATGGCAAAAAACCAATTACATTACCTCCTTTTTCAACAACAGCAACATTCCAATTTTCACTATCATAAATCTTGTTAAACCAATTGTATTGTAAAAACAAAGGCACATCGTTTTCTTGATCACATATTTGTTGGTATAATAATTTATTTTCTGTCATATTAACATCAAAAATAGCTTTAATATTTAAAAACAATAAAAAACTGCTTTTATTTTATAATTTTGACATCGAACTTTGAACATCGAACACCAAACTTTGAACCAATAATTATGAGAGAAATACAATTTAGAGAAGCACTAAACGAAGCCATGAGTGAAGAAATGCGAAAAGATGAGAACATTATTCTTTTAGGTGAAGAAGTCGCAGAATATAATGGTGCTTATAAAGTAAGTAAAGGAATGTTAGATGAGTTTGGTGCAAAACGAGTAATTGACACACCAATTGCTGAAAATGGGTTTACAGGGATAGCGGTTGGTGCAGCTATGAATGGTTTACGTCCAATAGTAGAATTTATGACTTGGAATTTTTCTCTTGTAGCAATAGATCAAATCATTAACAATGCAGCAAAAATGCATAATATGTCGGGCGGACAATTAAATGTCCCCATTGTTTTTAGAGGTGGAACTGGCTCTGCTGGACAATTAGGTGCAACACACTCGCAAGATTTTGCCAATTGGTATGCCAACTGTCCTGGTTTAAAAGTGGTTCAGCCATCAACACCAAAAGATGCCAAAGGCTTATTAAAAGCTTCTATTAGAGATAACGACCCCGTTATTTTTATGGAATCAGAACAAATGTATGGCGACAAAGGAGAAGTCCCAGATGGTGAATACATCATTCCAATAGGAGTTGCAGATGTTGTAAAAGAAGGATCAGATGTAACCATTGCTGGTTTTGGAAAAATGATGAAATTAGTTAAAACAGCAGCTCAAGAATTAGCAAAAGAAGGAATTAATGCAGAAATAATTGATTTAAGAACTGTCCGCCCCATTGATTATCAAACAATTATTAATTCTGTAAAAAAAACCAACCGAATGGTTTTTGTAGAAGAATCTTGGCCGCTAGGCTGCATCGCTTCAGAAGTTATCTTTAAAGTACAAAAAGAAGCATTCGATTATTTAGATGCACCAATTATAAGAATTACTGGAGCTGATGTGTCAATGAGTTTTTCACCACCTTTAATAACAGCATATTTGCCAAATGTCGATAAAATTATAAAAGCCGTAAAACAAGTAATGTATAAGTAATTGATAATTGATAATTGATAATTGATAATTGATAATTGATAATTGATAATTGAAGTTACGAAAATTCATTTTACACAAACCTAATATCCAATAAACATATCAACGCTTAACGCATACTTTTTACTTTCAACTTTTAACTTTACAAATTTTCAACTTTTTACTTTTTACTTTTTACTTCTAACTTTATTCCCTACTTTTGCCGACCTAATTTTTAAACACAAAAAACAACATGGAATCAATGATGATTTATATGCCAATAGCAATGGCAATTTTAGGGCTTATTTATATGTTCATAAAAAAAGGCTGGGTAATGAAACAAAATGCTGGTGATGGTAAAATGAAAGAAATTTCTGACCACATTTATGAAGGAGCCTTAGCTTTCTTAAACGCAGAATATCGTTTATTGGTTATGTTTGTTATAGGAGCAAGTTTAGTTTTAGCAGGAATTGCATACATTGTTCCAACAACTCATTACCTTATTATATTTGCCTTTATTGTTGGTGCATTCTTTTCAGCTTTAGCTGGAAATATGGGTATGAAAATAGCCACCAAAACAAATGTAAGAACCACCCAAGCTGCAAAAACAAGTTTACCAAATGCTTTAAACGTATCTTTTGGTGGTGGCACAGTTATGGGGTTAGGCGTTGCAGGGTTGGCTGTACTTGGATTAACTGCTTTTTTTATCGCTTTCTTCCACTTTTTCATGAAAGGACAGTGGACTTCAACTGAAGACATGACAATAGTATTAGAAACCTTAGCTGGTTTTTCTTTAGGTGCTGAATCCATTGCTTTATTTGCTAGAGTTGGTGGCGGTATTTATACCAAAGCCGCTGACGTTGGTGCTGATTTAGTAGGTAAAGTTGAAGCAGGAATTCCAGAAGATGACCCTCGTAACCCCGCAACAATTGCTGATAATGTGGGTGATAATGTGGGTGATGTTGCAGGTATGGGGGCCGATTTGTTTGGATCTTACGTAGCAACAGTTTTAGCTGCGATGGTTTTAGGTAATTATGTAATTAAAGATATGGGAGGAGCTATCCAAGATGCTTTTGGCGGAATTGGCCCAATACTTTTACCTATGGCTATTGCAGGTGCAGGAATTGTTATTTCTATTATAGGTACAATGATCGTTAAAATTTCTTCTAACGATGCAAAAGAACCTCAAGTGCAAATGGCACTGAATAAAGGAAACTGGACATCTATCATTTTAGTAGGTTTAACATGTTTTGGATTAGTAAAATGGATGCTTCCTGAAACCATGCAAATGAATTTTTTCGGAGAGAAAATTAGAGATATATCTTCAATGAGAGTATTCTATGCCACATTAGTAGGCTTAGTGGTTGGAGCTGGAATTTCTTCATTTACAGAATATTATACAGGATTAGGTAAAAAACCTATCCTAAAAATTGTACAACAATCAAGTACAGGTGCTGGAACTAACATTATTGCTGGTTTAGCAACAGGTATGATTTCAACTTTCTCTTCAGTACTTTTATTTGCTATCGCCATTTGGGCTTCTTATGCTTTTGCTGGGTTTTACGGAGTGGCATTAGCTGCTTCTGCGATGATGGCGACAACTGCTATGCAATTAGCCATTGATGCTTTCGGACCAATTTCTGACAACGCAGGAGGTATTGCAGAAATGAGTGAGCAAGAACCGATTGTTAGAGAAAGAACAGATATTTTAGATTCTGTTGGTAATACTACTGCCGCAACAGGTAAAGGTTTTGCTATTGCTTCGGCTGCATTAACTTCATTAGCATTATTTGCTGCTTATGTTACCTTTACGGGAATTGATGGAATTAACATCTTTAAAGCACCAGTATTAGCCATGTTATTTATTGGCGGTATGATTCCTGTTGTGTTTTCCGCTTTAGCAATGAATGCTGTTGGCAAAGCAGCCATGGAAATGGTAATGGAAGTAAGAAGACAATTTAAAGAAATTCCAGGAATTATGGAAGGAACTGGAAAACCTGAATACGACAAATGTGTTGATATTTCTACCAAAGCATCTTTAAAACAAATGCTATTACCCGGTGTGCTAACTATTGGATTTCCTATTTTAATTGTAATAGTAGGTATGCTAATTTACCCAGACAACAACGAATTAGTTGCAGAAATGTTAGGTGGTTATATGGCTGGAGTTACCGTTAGTGGGGTTTTATGGGCTATCTTCCAAAACAATGCTGGTGGTGCTTGGGATAATGCAAAAAAATCTTTTGAAGCTGGTGTAGAAATTAATGGAGAAATGACTTATAAAGGTTCGGAAGCACATAAAGCTGCAGTAACTGGCGATACTGTTGGAGATCCTTTTAAAGATACTTCTGGTCCTTCAATGAATATATTAATCAAGCTAACTTGTTTAATAGGATTGGTTATTGCTCCTATCTTGGGCAACCAATCTACTAAAGCAATTAATAAACAAGAAAAGGCTGAAGCAACAGAACAAACAACAGTGATAGCAAAACCTGTTATTAAAAATATTACCGAATTAAAAGGTGATTGGATTTTTGACGAAGCACACTCTTATGTCGATTTTTCTATTAGGCATCTTTTAGCCACCTCTAAAGGAAGTTTCCAGAAAGTTAGTGGTAATGTTTCTTTTAATGATACCATTGAGAAATCTATCTTAAACTTAACCATAGATGTAAACTCTGTATATACTGGCACTAAAAAAAGAGATGAACATTTAAAAAGTGATGAATTTTTTGATGTAGCAAAATATCCTACCATAAAATTTACATCTACCGCATTTAGCAAAACAGAAAATGGATATTTAGTAAAAGGTAATTTAACCATTAAAGACATTACTAAAGAAGTAACCGTTCCTTTTAAATATTTTGGCAAAGAAAATTCACCATGGGGCGTACCTTCTGCAGCTTTTGCTGGTGAACTTACTGTTAATAGAAATGACTATGGTTTAACTTACGGAAAAGGATTATTAGGAGATGATGTGAAAATAGAATTTTCTGCCGAGCTTAATCCCAAACCAAAAAATGCTGATAATACAGCCACAGGAATATAAAACATAAAACTTTTTGTAGTAAAAAAGGCATTAATTTTTAATGTCTTTTTTTTCTATATCTCTTAAAATAAATCCTTTAATAATAATGCTTATAGTTATAAACAGCCTGTTAATAACCGTTAACAATTGTTAATAAAAATAAAAAAAACTTGTGTAGTTTAAAAAAAATGTAGTATGTTTGCTATTAATTAAATAATAATTTATAATTAAGTTTAACTAAAACAATTTATAATGAAAAAAAGAGTATTATTTGTAGCTTCATTATTTTTAGCTACTGCGACTTTCGCACAAGACGGTTTAACGTCAAAAAAAGGAGAAGCATTTTTACCAGAAGCTGGTGATTGGGCTATTGGTTTTGATGCCAATCCTTTAATAGGTTATTTCGGTAATTTAGCTAATGGCAGTACTGGAAACAACTTAAACTTACCTTGGTTTGATAGTACAAGCAAAGTTATTTATGGTAAAATGTTTAAAGATGAAAATACTGCTTATAGAGCAAAAGTAAGAATTGGATTAGGATCTTCTTCTTCAGAAACTACTCCTTTTGATCCAAATACAGATTCATCTTATGTAAACAAAAATAAAACTTCTAACGGATTTACTTTTATTGTTGGAGGTGGTATTGAAAAAAGAAGAGGAAGTACAAGATTACAAGGTGTTTACGGTGCTGAAGCTTTAATCGGTATTATTGGTGGAGGAAATACTTCTACTACTTATGGTAAAGATTTAAGTGCTAATAACACTAATTTAGGTTCTCCAAGAGTTTTAAAAACTTCTAATGGTAACACCTTAACATTTGGTGTGAATGGATTTATTGGCGTTGAATATTTTATTATGCCTAAAATATCTTTAGCAGCTGAATATACTTGGGGATTATCTTTTAATTCTACAGGTGCTACTAACCAAGATACTGAATATTGGGGATTAACGCCTGCTGAAGCAGCATCAGCAAATCCTCCATCAGATCACTTAGTTACAGAAAGCAATGTTACTGCTGGAAAATCTAATTCATTTTCTTTTGACACAGCAAACACAGGGTCTGCATCTTTAACAGTATTATTCCACTTCTAAGAAGTAAAGAATATTGATAAAAAAGCCCCCAATATTGGGGGCTTTTTTGTGGCATAAAATATCCTCTCCTAAATAAAAATAATTAATACCAGGCTATCTGTGTTCAATTTATTTAATTATAAATCTTTTTGTTTCAACTGTTTTACCAATTTGTATTCTTACAAAATAGATACCTTTAGAAAAATAGCTGACATTAATTATTTTATGAATTACGCTTTTATTCTTTAGATTAATTTCTTGAATTATTTGACCTAGCGAATTAGAAATAGAGAGCTTTACATTTTCCTTTTTTTTGTTAAAACCTATAAGATTTATGTTGTCAATTGCTGGATTTGGGTATAAATTAACTTTACTTAAATTATTTTTACTCACAGCAACAATATTAGAAAAAGAATAATCTCCATTAAAATCTGTTTGCTTAAGTTGATAATAGGAGGTTCCTAAAAAGGGATTGTCATCATAAAAAACGTAATTGAGTACAGAATTACTATTCCCAGCACCAAGAATTGTACCAATTGGCACAAAAGAAATAGCATCTTTACTTCTTAATACCGTAAAATAATCATTATTTATTTCAGAAGCAGTGCCCCATATTAACTTAGTTACTGATTTTTGATTTTCACCTTTAAAACTTAGAATAGTAATCGGCAAAGGTATTGAGGGAGCACTTTCGAATTTTGATATATTAAAACTATACCCAGTAACACCTCCTGTTGTTTGAAAATAGCCACCTCCATCTAAAAGAGGATAAT
>CAZVEW010000064.1:0-7940 GCA_964625955.1 uncultured Vicingus sp.
GTAATTATTTTTTCTGTTAAATCTGTAATTACCGCTGATGCTTAAAAAGTTATTTATTTTGTAGCCTACGCCAAATTCGGAAAATATTTTATCAATGGAGCTGAAATTTTCGTTTAGTCTAAGTTCTTCGTTAAAGCTAAGCTCAAAATTGTTAATTTTTTTTGTAATAGATATACCCGACCATAATTTAGCATCGCTTACTACTTGCGAAAAGCTATAATTAACAGTAAAAATTAGTATAAATACAAATAGTTTTTTACTCATTTTGGTTGGTTACAAAAGGTTCGTCATTAAAACTATTGTTAGGATTGTCTTCGTAATAAAAGATAATAATACGAGCAGCATCTCTTAAAAAATCTATCCTTCCTATTTGTACCCTATGAATTTCTAGACCTGTTCTTTCTTTTAAATCTTTAATTAATTCTTCGTGATTTTCTGGTTTTATTAATTCTATTTTTTCATAAGTAATGTATTTTCTTGATTCATGTTTTAATAACCAAACTTTTTCTAAAAGGTAAGTTATAAATACAATTCCAAAATTTACAAATAATACTTCGGCTAAGCTTATTTTTTTATCTGATAATGAGTTAATTATACTAATGGCAATTATCATAAAGAGGTAAGTCATTTCTTTAATTGGTAACTGCTCTGTTCTATACCTTAAAATACCGAAGATGGCAAATAATCCAAACGCAAAACCTAGTTTTAGCTTAACGCCATTTAGTAAAACACAGATAAAGAATATAAGAATATTAAATAAGAAATAAGTAAATAAATAATCCTTTCTTTTGTGTATAGGATAATAAATTACCCGAATAATGATAAAAGCAATCACAAAATCTAAAAAAAATCTGATTAATAGTTCCATAAAATCTCCAGTATCAATAAACTTCATTCCCAAGTAGGGTATTCTAAGCAACCAATTTGTTATCATTTTCTATTTTTTTAAGGTTTAATATTTTTGTTTTAAAATTATTAGCTTTTATATCGTTAACTAATAATGCTGTTCCTATGCAATATTTACTTACACTCGATTTACGAATGTGGTATTTTTTTAAAGTTTTAATAAATTTAGATGCACCATTAGCTCTATCTTTTTTTACCTCAATAATTGCCAAGTTGTTTAATTCAATATCTTTTTCTTTTTCGAACAATTTAAAAACTAAATTTAAATCAATAGTAATTCTTTCATTTATATTTTTATTAACCAAAGTTATTCTTGTAAAATTATTCCACAGCTTTGGATAAAGATGTTGATTATTATATTTGGCATTCTTGTTAATAAAATCAATAGAGTTATCAGAGAGAAGGTGTTCTATCTGTTTCACTTCTTCTCTGTACTTAATAGTTCTCCCTTTGTTGTTTTTAAATTTGATTTCTAAAAAGCTTAATTTCGATTCAACATAATTTCTAAAACGTACTTTAAAACGATTTAATTTGCCATTTTGGTGTTGATTGTAATTAAAATAATCGTTAGTATCGTAATAAAGTGTTTGGTAATTATTTTGTTTTGAGTTATTAATCTCTAAAACAGCATAATCTGATTTAATCTTATCTAAAATTTGAGGTAAAAAAACCTTATTAAGAACAAACTTTGTGTCAGTTCTGTTTTGGAGTTTTACCCTGTCCATTTCCTCAAGAGAAATAGAGCTAAAGCTATCTAATATAGAAATTATTCTTTCCAATCTTTTTATTTTTATTTAATCACTTCTATGGTTCCAACATCAAATGTTTCATGTTTACTAATATCGGCAGCTTTAAAAATAGGTTCAACACCAGATGGCGTATTGTTATTAGTACTATAAGCATAAATCCTATAACTACCTTTTCTTAAATTATTAAACTGAAACGAGCCATCAAAATTTGTTTTTACTTTATCGTCATAAATATCATCTTTAGTACCATAAATAATATAGACATTATATTCAGGAACAAAATAAACACCTTGATTTGCCCCCGTGTTATCTGTTAAATGTACTTTTCCTATTATGGCCGATCTTCCTCCCAAACCTTCGGGCTTAGAACAAGAAAGTAGTATATTTGAAAATATTAAAGCAAATAAAAAATATTTTTTCATCATTTTTACATTTAATTTGTTGAAAGATTAAAATTACCAATATTAAATTAAAGTTATTAAATTGTTAGCAACACATTATGAAGAAAAAAGAATTAAACATCAAATACTTAGAGTATAACAATATTAATGATGAATTACCTTCCCATTTGGTTGGGTTGCTAAAAAAAGCTGAAGAGAATTTAATTAATTCATATTCGCCCTATTCTAAATTTAAAGTTAGCTCGGCATTAAAACTAGGCAATGGTAAAATCATTTTAGGAACAAATCAAGAAAATGTAGCTTACCCTTCTGGTATTTGTGCTGAAAGGGTTGCAATTTTTGCTGCCAAAGCTACTTTTCCGAACGAAAATGTTGAAGAAATTGTAATTGTAACAGCACAAAATAATCCACTTCCTTTTTCACCATGTGGTGCTTGTAGGCAAGTATTAATGGAGTACGAAATGAACCAAAAAAAGCCCATTAAGGTTATTTTAAAAGCAGGAAATTCTAAAATTTGGGAGTTTAGCAGTGTAAAAGATTTATTGCCTTTTTGTTTCGATGCAGAAGATATACTTAAAAAAGGTTAATTTCACGACTTTTTTTAAACTGTTATATATCATAAATTTGTTCCATTAATAAAATTAGAATTATGGCAAAAACAACAAAATTTTCTAAAGACCAGTATTTAAAATGGTACGAATCTATGCTCTTGATGCGAAAATTTGAAGAAAAGATTAGTCAACTTTACATACAACGAAAATTTGGTGGTTTTTTACACCTCTATATTGGTCAAGAAGCGGTTGTTGCTGGTGCGGTTTCGGCAACCTTGCCAAATGATAATATGATTACAGCCTATCGCTGCCATGCACACCCATTAGGCAGAGGAACTGACCCAAAATATTTGATAGCTGAATTATATGGTAAAACTACTGGACTTTCAAAAGGTAAAGGAGGTTCTATGCACATGTTTGATATTAGTAAAAGAATTTTTGGAGGGCATGGAATAGTTGGCGGACAAATACCTTTAGGAGCAGGATTAGCTTTTGCTGAAAAATATAAAGACACAAAAAACGTAACTTTATGTTCCATGGGAGATGGAGCAACTCGTCAAGGTGTTTTGCACGAAACATTTAACATGGCAATGAGTTGGGAGCTACCTGTTGTATTTATTATTGAAAATAACCACTATGCAATGGGAACTTCCGTAAAACGAACATCAAATGTTACCGACTTATATAAGTTAGGATTAAGTTATGATATGCCTGGAGAACCTGTTGATGGCATGAGTGTTGAAGCTGTTCATAAAGCAGTAGAAAAAGCAGTAAAATGGTGTAGAAACGAAAAAGGACCTTATTTATTAGAAATGAAAACCTATCGTTACAAAGGTCATTCAATGTCAGACCCCCGTAAATACAGAACAAAAAAAGAAGAAGAGGAATATTTAAATGATGACCCCATTGAAGATGTTTTGAGAATAATTAAGAAAAATAAATATGCTTCTGAAAAACAAATAGAAAACATCCAGCAAAAAATAAAGAAACAAATAGAAGATGCTATTAAGTTTGCTGAAGAATCCCCACTTCCAAAACCAGAAGCGTTATATGAAGAAATTTATGCTGAACCTTATCCTTTTATAAAAGAATAATTAAATACAAAAAAAACTTTAAACTCAAAAAAATGGCCGAAGTAATAAGAATGCCCAAATTAAGTGATACCATGACCGAAGGTGTTGTAGCTAAATGGCATAAAAAAGTTGGAGATAAAGTTAATGAAGGTGACTTGTTAGCTGACATCGAAACGGATAAAGCTACCATGGAATTTGAATCTTACGAAGATGGAATTTTACTTTATGTTGGAGTTAAAGAGGGAGAAGCCGCTCCTGTTGATAGTGTTTTAGCAATTTTTGGTAAAAAAGGAGAAGATTTTTCATCACTTTTAAATGATGAACCTAAAATAAAAACAGAAAAAGAAACAAACACTAAAAAACAAGAAATAACAGCAGATGTTGATATTTCAAACATAAAAGCTAACATAATTAAAATGCCAAAATTAAGCGATACCATGACTGAGGGCGTCTTATCTAAATGGCATAAAAATATTGGAGATAAAATTGCTTCTGGCGATTTACTTGCCGATATAGAAACGGATAAAGCAACAATGGAATTTGAATCGTATGAAGATGGAATTTTATTACATCAAGGAATGAAAGAAGGCGAATCTGCACCTGTTGATGCTGTTTTAGCAATTATTGGCGAAAAAAATGCCGATTTTAAAACATTGCTAAAAGCCAAGGAGCAAGACATCATTAAAAGAACAGAAGTATCTGAACCAAAAGAAGTTACTAAAACACCATCACCTAAAATTACAACAAATAACAACAATAATGCTAGAATTAAAGTATCACCTTTGGCTAAAAAATTAGCCAGCGAAAAAAACATCAATTTATCATTAATTATAGGATCAGGAACTGATGGACGAATTATTAAACAAGATATCGAAAATTATAATGCTACAGCAAGTGTTTCTAATTTTGTTAGTGTAGAAAAATATACAGAAATTCCTGTATCTCAAATGAGAAAAACCATTGCTAAAAGACTTGGTGAAAGTAAATTTACAGCCCCACACTTTTACTTAACAATAGATATCGTGATGGATAATATGATAAATGCCCGAAAATCCATTAACGAAATTGCTCCTACAAAAATATCTTTTAACGATTTAATTATTAAAGCCACCGCAGCCGCAATCAAAGAAAATCCAAAAGTAAATTCTTCTTGGTTAGGAAATAAAATTAGGTACAACGAGCACATAAATATTGGTGTAGCTGTTGCTGTAGAAGAAGGCTTGTTAGTTCCTGTTGTTCGTTTTGCTGACAGTAAAAAATTAAGTACTATTTCTGCTGAAGTAAAAGATTTTGCAAAAAAAGCAAATGAAAAAAAATTACAACCTGCCGATTGGGAAGGAAGTACTTTTACCATTTCCAACCTCGGCATGTTTGGCATTGAAGAATTTACCGCAATTATTAATCCACCAGATGCTTGTATTTTAGCTGTTGGGGCAACAAAACAAGTACCTATTGTGAAAAATGGACAATTAGCTGTAGGCAATGTTATGCGAGTAACATTATCGTGCGACCACAGGGTAGTTGATGGCGTAACAGGAAGTAAATTTTTAAATTCTTTTAAAATATTTATGGAAAACCCTATCATATTATTGGGTTCCAAAAACATCTAATATATTATTTTAACATACAACTATTCTAAGAAATAATAATTTTGTATATTTGGGTATTCAAAAAATTCAATTATGAACAAAATTATTTTACCACTTATTCTTTCCCTCTTACCATTAATTAATATTTCAGCCCAAAATATAGGTATAAATGCCACAGGTGCTGCACCAGCGACAAGTGCAGGATTAGATATAAGTTTTACAAACAAAGGACTTTTAATACCTAGAGTAGCCTTAACAGCAACAAATTCATCTACACCAATTACTAGCCCAGCTACTTCTTTATTAGTGTATAATACAGCAACAGCAGGTGCTTCTCCAAACAATGTTACTCCGGGTTATTATTATTGGGATGGAAGCAAATGGATTGCTTTTGGTGGTTCAGGTGGTAAAGATTGGAGCTTAACAGGAAATGCAGGAACCACGGTTGGTACCAATTATATTGGCACATCAGATGCAAAAGATTTAGTTTTTAAAACGAATGCCAACGAACAAATGAGAATCAACACCAGTGGTTTTTTAGGAATTAATGAAATTAACCCAACAGGAGCTTATTTGGTGGTAAGGTCTGGGAATAGTGGTAATGATGGAATAAAAGCAACACACACATCTAGTTCAACCACTAGCGCGTTTAATGCTGTTTCGGGAACACTAACTAACGCAGGATACACTAATGCAACAGGATACTTAGGCTATCATAACTCCAACAACAAAACTTATAGTATTTATGGAATTGGTGGTGATTTAGCTGGTTATTTTGACGGAAGAGTTGCTATAAATTCAGTTTCTACAGATATAACCTCTTACGATTTAGAAGTCAGAGATAAAGGAACCACAAACCCTGTTGATGTTTTGTTTAGAAGAAAAGACCTTGTAACTGTTGCCAACACAGAACTAACTAATTTAGATTTTGGAGATAATACTAATGCGTTAGCCCAAGCATCTTTAAAGGTAATAAGAGAATTCTCTTCCTCTGGTGCTACCGACTTGCCAACTGCTTTTACTTTCTCTACCATGGCAGATGCTACAAATGTTTTAACAGAACGCATGCGTTTAAATAATGCAGGTTTTTTAGGAATTGGCACAACAAATCCTTTACAAAAATTGCATGTAGCAGATGATATTATTTTAGGTGGTGGTCAAAGTGGTACTTTTGATGGAAATACAGAGCACTTAAAAATATGGGCACAATCAGCAGTTTGGAACGTTGGTGTGGTTAATGATGCAAGTGCCCTAAATTCTGATTTTTTTATTTCTAGAACAGATGGCACCAATGATGCTACATTCAATATAGACCCAAATGGAATGGTAGGTATAGGAACAACTGCAACTGCAACTTGGACAAAATTATATGTATATTCAAATGATGCTGATGATGCTTTATTTGTAGATAATGTTGATTTAACCTCAAATACCAGTGCAATTTTTAGGGTTGATGCTAATGGGGGAACTAGCAATAGTTTAAGAGTGCAAAGAAATGGATTAGTAGGGATTAGTACTGGTGCTCCTGTAAATTTGTTGTCCGTTAATGGCTCTGCAGGTAAACCAGGAGGAGGCTCATGGGCAACATTTTCTGATAAAAAGTTAAAAAATAACATTAATGATTTTAAAAAAGGGTTAGATGTTCTCGAGAATATACATGTAGTTTCCTATCAATATAATGATAAGTATTTTGAATATTTTGGGGAAAGTGAAGATGTTCGAAATTCCACTTATTATGGCGTAGTTGCTCAAGAACTAAAAAAAGTAGCTCCATTTATGGTTCAAGATAAAGAAGTTACTTTAATGAATGATGATGAAAAAGTCCTTGGTAATAAAAATTTTTTACAAGTTGATCCTTCAGCTTTTACTTATATGTTAATTAATGCTGTTAAAGAGCTAAAACATGAAAACGATTTACTCAAAAATAGGTTAGATGCCTTAGAGAAAAAAATAGATTCTCAAATGAAAAAGTAAAAAAGAGTAATTATTTTTTATATGGTTATCTAAAATCATTTTCATTGCATCCTTATTATAATTTTTTTAAATATTATCTTTGTGTAAAAATTTATTATACCTAGTCATTACTAATTTATATTGGCACTTAATGCAACCATTCTTAAAGAAAATCGTCTTACGGTTTACAAATCGTATATTTAGTGCCTCTTAAATTTACCTACAGATATGAAAGAAGCGATTATCATTATTGGAGCAATTTTATTACAGTTTACATTTACAAATAAGCAGTTATCTGCTCAAAATATAGGTATAAATACAACAGGAGCATTACCAAACGCTTCTGCTGCTCTTGATATTGATTATCCCAATAAGGGACTCTTAATACCCCGAGTTGCCCTAACATCTACAACAGATGTTGTAACTATTCCTTCTCCAGTTACGAGTTTATTAGTATATAATACAAATGCTGCTATGACTGGTGGATCTCTTGGTTTTTGGTATTGGGATGGATTTGCATGGGTACAAGCTTTAGGACCTCAAGGACCTATTGGGTTAACTGGCCCTACCGGTGCTACTGGACCTCAAGGACCTATTGGGTTAACTGGCCCTACCGGTGCTACTGGACCTCAAGGACCTATTGGATTAACTGGTCCTACCGGAGCTACTGGACCTCAAGGACCTATTGGATTAACTGGTCCTACCGGAGCTACTGGAC
>CAZVEW010000064.1:8040-13522 GCA_964625955.1 uncultured Vicingus sp.
CAACAGGGCCAATGGGTCCAAGTTGGACATTAACAGCACCAACCTATAATGCTAATGGTACAATAACAATAAATGGAACAGCAGGTTCTGGCGGACCTGTAACTTCAACTACAGCTGCTTGGTTAACTACAGGAAATACAGGAACAACCGTTGGCACAAATTTTTTAGGCACAACAGATAATATTTCTTTGGCTGTTAAAACTAATAACACAGAAAAAATGAGAATTACCAATACAGGTTTTGTAGGCATTGGTACATCAACACCACAGAGATTACTTCATTTAAATGCTGGTGGAGAAATAATAATAGGAACAACTGGTACTGTTGCAGATTTAGGTGCTGGATTAACTAACGATGTTTTTTCCGCAACTGATGCTACAAAATGGGTGGTAAATGCTTATGCCACAGGAACAAATGCAGGCGCAGGTTTTTTTAAAAACTCTAATGCAGCTAACGTAAAACCTGTTATTGATGTAAAAAATTATGGTACTGGTGAAGGTGTTTTAAGCACTAGCTTTGGAACAGGATATGCAATAAGAGGACAAACAAACACTTCTCTCATCACAGGCCTATTTACCAATACTAACGCAAGTGCCAATGTTCATGTTTTAAATGCTCAATATAATGGAACAGGAACTTCTGGCGATATTGCTATTCTTGGTTCTGCAAGTTTAGCTGGTGCAGGTAATGGCACTGGCGTGAGAGGTGAAGGTGGCTTTACAGGTATTTATGGTAAACAAATTACAGGAGGTACTTACGCAGGATATTTTAGCGGAACAACTAAAGTTTTTGGCAACTTAATTGTTACAGGTTCTGTTTCAAAAGGTTCAGGTACTTTCTTGATTGATCATCCTTTAGACCCTACTAATAAATATTTGTACCATAGTTTTGTAGAAAGCCCTGATATGATGAACATTTATAATGGTAACATCATTACCGATGCCAACGGCACTGCAACAGTTACCTTACCTGATTATTTTAATGCTTTAAATATCAATTTCAGGTATTCATTGACTGCAATTGGCACACCAATGCCTAATTTATACATTAAAGAAAAAATAAATAAAAACAATACCTTTGTTATCGCTGGAGCTAAACCAAACACCGAAGTTAGTTGGCAAGTAACAGGCATTAGAAATGACCCTTATGCACAAAAAAACAGAATGATACCTGTAGTAGAAAAAGCGGAAAAAGACAAAGGAAAATACCTAGACCCTAAGGCTTATGGTTTACCAGAAAGTGAAAGAATTGGCTATGAAAAAGAGCATAAAGAAGATAACATAAAAACAACCAAAGCTCCTATATCAAAAGGGAAAGAGGAATAATTTTAATCATTTATTCCGTGCGATTTATTGTAAGATACATTGTTAACTGTCCACTTAATAGTTTTAACAAACTTATTTTTACGTGCTTTACAATTATTTTTCGAGCAAATTTTACAAGAAAAATATTGACAATAATCGGCATGAATAAATAATTCTACACTACTACCAAAATTATTGCGAACTAATTTTTCTAAAGCATCAACTTCAAGGTGTGCTTCTTTTATACTAAAATACCATGGCAAAGTAAAATGGCAATCAATATGTAAAGTGCTACCATATTTAATAATTCTTAGGTTATGCAAATCTACCCAGTTTTCTTGTCTAGAGGCATCGAGCAAGGCAACAACTTTACCTAATAATTCTTCGTCAGCCTCGTCCATTATTCCTGCCAAAGATTGCCTAATAATTTTAATTCCTGTAACAATAATAACAGCACCAAAGATGATAGCTACCACACCATCTAACCATAAAATATTGGTAAAAGAAATTATTAATAAGCCTATAATTACCCCTGCCGAGGTATAAGTATCTGAAATTAAATGTTTGCCACCAGCAATCAATGCAATAGAATTATTTTTTTTACCTTTTTTTACAGCAATCCACCCGATTAAAAGATTAAAAAATGCAGCAATAGCAATTAACAAAACACCAAAATCTAAAGACTTAATTTCGTGCGGATTTATTAAGTGGCCAATTGATTCAAAAATAATCCATACACCAGCAAAGACAATCATTATTCCTTCTATGGCAGCAGAAATAAATTCTACTTTACCATGACCGTAAGGGTGATTTTTGTCTTTTGGCTGTGCAGATAAATACAAACTATATAAACCAATAAAAGCACTTACAATATTTACAATACTCTCTAAAGCATCAGTTAAAACAGCCACAGAATTGGTTAAATACCATGCCGTAATTTTTATTCCAAAAAGGACAATAGCAACTACGGTAACTATTTTTTGGAATTTATAACTTTCTTTTTGATGGTTCATCGGTTACAACTAACAATTGCATAAATTGTGATGATAAAAGTATGATTTTATGAGGAGAAGATACTATAATTTAGTAGAAAATCATAAATTTACATTCTTTCAAAATAAAATAAGTTATGACTAAAATAAAATTTGGTACAGATGGTTGGAGAGCCATAATAGCAAAAGAATTTACTGTTGATAATGTAGCACGCGTTACCTTAGGAGCAGCAAAATGGTTAAATAATAATGATAAAAACCCTTCGGTAGTGGTTGGACATGATTGTAGGTTTGGAGGCGAATTATTTGCCGAAACAACAGCTTTAATTTTTGCCAATGCTGGTGTTAAAGTGTTTTTAGCCAAAGGTGCAGTTTCTACCCCAATGATTTCTTTAGGAACACTAAATAAAAAAGCCGATTTGGGCATTGTAATTACTGCCTCACATAACCCACCAAGTTATAACGGATATAAACTAAAGGGAAGTTTTGGAGGACCTTTATTACCCAAAGAAATTCAAGAAGTAGAAGACTTAATTCCCACAAAAAACGAAGTAAATATTTACAATCTAGAAATTGAAACTTTTGTGGCAAATGGTTTAATCGAATACATTGATTTAGAAACCATGTACGTTAAGCATGTGGAAGCAAATTTTGATATGGAAGCCATCAGAAATACATCAATGAATTTTGCTTACGATGCCATGTATGGTGCAGGGCAAGATGTGATGAGAAGAATTTTGCCAGACATAGATTTTTTACACTGCGAACACAACCCAAGTTTTAACGGAACTTCACCAGAACCCATTCACAGAAATTTGAAAGAATTTTCGGAAATGATAAAATTAGCCGATGGCGAAATTGATTGTGGCTTAGCAACTGATGGCGATGCAGATAGAATTGGACTATACGATAGCAAAGGAAATTTTGTAGATTCTCACCATATTGTTTTATTATTAATAAAATATTTGGTAGAAGAAAAGAAAATAAAAGGAAAAGTAGTCATTTCTTTTTCCCTATCGCCAAAAGTGCAAAAAATGTGCGAACATTATGGACTGGATTATGAAGTGGTTCAAATTGGCTTTAAAAATATTGCAGGAATAATGATTAAAGAAGATGTAATGTTAGGTGGAGAAGAGTCTGGCGGAATTGCCATTAGCACACATATACCCGAAAGAGACGGTATTTGGATGGGCTTAATTATTTGGGAATACATGGTTAAATCTGGTAAAACCTTAGAAGAATTAATCAATGGCGTTTACGATATTGTTGGCGAGTTTAAATTTGAACGAATAGATTTACACCTGAAAGAAGCAGACAAACAACGCATAGTTAAACATTGCGAAAATGGCGATTTTAAATCATTTAGCGATTTAGCAGTTAAAAGAGTAGAAACCGTTGATGGCTTTAAATATTTTTTCGATAACGAAGAATGGGTAATGATTAGACCATCAGGCACCGAACCAGTTTTAAGAACTTATGCCGAATCTAAAACTACAGCAGGAGCTTTTAAAGTTTTGGAAAAAACGCATGCAGCATTTAAAAATTAAGTATTAACTTTTAAAAGTCGGGATAAAATCAATTTTATTACTTTTATCCTCGAATGAAAACACGACCAATAAGAATAATTATTTTATTGGCAGTTATCTCGCTAGTAGGAATAATTGCTACCCAAATATTTTGGGTAAAAAATGCTTATAACCTGCAAGAAAAACAGTTTAACGACCGAGTACACATTGCATTGGTTAATGTAACGCATCAATTATTAAACATTAATAAAGACCAATCAGAATTAATTAATCCTGTAAAACAAGTTAGCTCAAACTATTTTACCACCATGATTAATGATACCGTAAATCCCTATCTTTTAGAAACTTTACTTAGGCACGAATTTATTAAACGAAATTTAAATGTAAATTTCGAGTATGTAATTTACGATTGTTTTACCGATTCTATTGTTTTTGGAAACTACATTTATCTCAATAAAAAAGATAAAGGGCAATTACAATCAACATCATATAACATGAAATGGGATAGAGATGGACATTATTTTGGGGTTTATTTTCCATTTAAAAAATCGTACATCTTAAATAAAATGGGTATGTGGATTTTCTTGTCTTCCATTATTTTAATTATTGTTATCTTTTTTGCCTACACCATTAATGTAATTTTAAAACAAAAAAAATTATCAGAAACCAAAAACGATTTTATTAATAATATTACCCACGAATTTAAAACACCAATATCTACTATTTCCTTGTCGGCAGAGGTATTGCTACAGAAAGATATTATTAACGAACCCGAACGATTAACAAATTATGCCAAAATAATTCAGGAAGAAAATAACAGACTAAAAAATCAGGTAGATAAAGTGTTACAGTTGGCTACTTTAGAAAAAAGCACACTTAATTTAAAAAATGAAAATATTAATCTTCACGAATTAATTACTGACTCGGTAAAAAGTTTTGATTTAATTGTAAAACAAAAAGAAGGTCACATTGCGTTGAACCTCAAAGCTGAAAATTATTTTTTTAATGGCGATAAAATTCATATCTCTAATATTCTTTACAACTTAATAGATAATGCCATTAAATATTCCCCTATAAAACCTGAAATTTTAATAGCCACAAATCAAAGTAAAAACGGAATAGTAATAAATATTCAAGATAATGGCTTGGGTATTTCTAAAGAAGGACAAAAATATATTTTCGATAAATTTTACCGAGAACCAACAGGAAATGTACACGATATAAAAGGTTTTGGCTTAGGATTAAATTATGTTAAAACAATTGTAGAGGCTTATCAAGGAAAAGTAAAATTGCAAAGTAAAGAAAAACAAGGCTCAACCTTTTCTGTCTTTTTGCCGATAGCAAAAGGTTGAGAAAATAAGTATAAACAAACTAGAGTGGGTTTAAAGATTATAATTAAATTAAAAAAACATACCTTAGAGACGAAAAGCAATCTATTACACGAGATAGAATTATCAGCTAAGGTTGTGAATAGCTTTCAAAATTGTATCTTTAGAGACGAAAAGCAATTGAAAGCCACGCTGATAAAAGCGGATAAGCGTTGTGAATAGCTTTCAAAATTGTATCTTTAGAGACGAAAAGCAATCAAATGACTAATCATAGCCAAACGTTATGTGTTGTGAATAGCTTTCAAAATTGTATCTTTAGAGACGAAAAGCAA
>CAZVEW010000065.1:0-13313 GCA_964625955.1 uncultured Vicingus sp.
TTGTGTAAGGAGGAACAATTTTAGTACTAGACCCATCTTTACCAAAAGCAAGTTGCGAAGGTATAATAATTTTTGATGTTTCCCCTTTTTTCATTGTTTTTAATGCTATTTCTATTCCTTTAATTACTTGGTTTGGTGTTCCTAAATTAAATTCTAGGTATTGGTTTTTAGGTATTTCGTCAAATTTAAGGCAATTAATAAAAGTACCTGTATATCTTATTTTAATTTGATTACCCATTTTTACAAGTTTTCCTTTCCCTTGTTTTTGTATTACTTTATAAATGCCATTTGTGTACGATGAGGAATCAATTTGATTTGCTATTAAATATTTTTTTAAAACTTTTTGCTCTATCAACTCAAAATCATTCGTATTAATATAATCGTTGTATGCTTTTTGATTATAATAGTGGCTAACTTTTACAGCTATTTTAAAAAAATTTGTTTCAAAAGTAGAAAAATCAATTTTAAGTGAATTATTTTTTAACATTTTTTTAGAAATAATAAAAACAGCACTATCTCCTTCGTTTAAGTGAGCAAAAATTTTACAAAAACTATGTTTTGGTTGAAATAAATAGGCCTTATTTCTACTATAAATTAGACTGTCCGCAATTTTTATGGTAATTGAGGCTCCAACATAATCCTCTTTTTTATATAATCGTTCGCTATTGTTAAAAGAAATTAGTTTTATAAAAACACCGTCTTCTATTTTTTTGTAGTCAGAAAATTTATCTCGGCAAGAAAAACAAAAAAATGTTAAAATTAATATGCAGAATAGTTTACTCAATTAAAGCTATTTTAATGCAACTAGTTCGATATCATAAACAATGGTGGAACGAATAGGTATTTTGTTAAAATCGCCAGTCAAACCATGTGCTAAATACGATGGAATTATTATTATTGCTTTATCTCCTACGCTTAGGTAAGAGATTCCTTCTTGTAATCCGCTTTCAACATCATTATCTTTTCCAATAATAAATTCTTCTGCTCCTTTTTTTTTGGTGGTATAACACAGTGTGCCATCGAGTAAACTAACGGTATAATTTACAATTGCTTTTTTGCCTTTTGTGGCACGATTTCCGTTCCCTTTATGATAGATTTGATAACGTAACCCTGTTCCTGTTGTTATAACATGAAAGTTTTTATTTTTTACGTATTCATCAATTTGAGTTGATTCTTTTTGAACGGCTGTTTTGTTGGCTTGAATTAGAATTTCATCTAATCTTTTTTTACTAATTCTTAATTTAGGCTTTGGGTTATCGCAGCTAAAAAAAACTGAACCTATTAGTATTATTACTAAATAATTTCTCATTTTATAAGCTCTTCTTTGTACTGTAAAAGTAGCTTTTCAAATTTAATTACTGTTTCTTCGAACGTTAAATCTGATTTTCCTCCAGAAGCGTAAATATGACCTCCACCTTCAAAATGTTTGTTGGCAAATTCATTAACGTAAAAATTGCCTTTAGAACGGAATGATAAACTAATATCTTTTTCTTTTTCTGTAATTAAGACTGAAAATTTTATTCCATTAATTGATAATGGATAATTTACCAAACCTTCTGTATCTCCTTTTTTAAAATTAAATTTTTTTAGTTCTTTTTGAGATAAGCTAATGTAAGCAGCATTTAAATTTTTAAAAACTTTCATTTTGTTGCTTAGTGCGTATCCTAAAAGTCTTAATCTTTTTTCGGAATAGGTATCAAATACTTCTTCATGAATTTTTGCTCCATCTGCTCCTAAATCGATTAAATGTCCTATTATTTGGTGTGTTTTAGCTGTGGTAGAAGGAAATCTAAAGGAGCCTGTATCGGTCATTATGCCGCAATAAATACACGCAGAGATATTTTTATCGAGTAAATTTAAAGCGTTTAATTTTGCAATAAACTCATATATTAATTGAGATGTTGAGCAGCATTTGGTGTCAACTAAATAGTGGTCGGCAAATTCTTGAGGATTTTGGTGGTGGTCGATAACAATTTTTGTTGCTTTAGTATTTTGTACAATTTCGGCTAAATTTCCTACCCGATTTGGAGCGTTACAATCTAAAACAAACAATAAATTGCAGTTGTTTATTAATGATTCAGCTTTATCTTTCTGTGTATCGTGGCAAATAATATCTGCCGTTCCTTCCATCCAATTTAAAAAATCAGGAAATGAATCAGGAACAATAACTTTAATATTTTTTACACCATATTTCTTTAAAAAATGATACAATGCTAATGAGGAGCCTATGGCATCACCATCGGGCGATTTATGGGTGGTAATAACAATTGATGTTGATTCTTGTATTATTTTTTTAATGTTTTCCATATTTTTTTTATCTCTTTAAGGAGCTTTTTAAAATAAAAAAACCTGCCCGTTTAATAATGAGCAGGGTTTTATATTATTTATTTAAATTTTAAAAACCAGTGCCGTAAAATCCTGAAATTGGTGTCGTCATGTGTTCTACTAAAACACCAACACAGCCCATATCACTAGATTTCATTAATTTACCTTTTTTGCCTTTTTTGGTAGAAGAAGAACCTTCTCCTCCTGGAATAGTTATTTCAACAGTTAATCTTCTTGTTGTTTCTACAGAAAATTCTATTTCGTTTGAGAAATTATCTGTACTGTTATCATAGAGCAGATTTTTTTGTCTTTCATAAACAATTTTTGTTTCTGTACTTACTACTTCCTTTTGCTCGCCTGTTGGTTCTCCATCTTCATCATAAACATCTTCCATGGTTTTAGTTTTTACAATTTTTTTAACTTTGGCTTTTACATTTTCGTAAACTTTAAACTCTATTTGAGATCCTAAGTTCTCATCCATACAGAGAGATATTCTGTAATCTTGTCCTTTATACACTACTATACTTAGTTCAGATGTTTGTCCTTTACTAAATAATGCACTTTTAGATTGACCATTTAGTTTAAACATTTCATTTTCTGATGGCGTGCAATATTCTTCATGAAAATGATTGCAATATTGACTAAAAGAAATTGCAGGAAGAAGCACTATTGCTAATGCTAAAAATGATTTTTTTATAAAATTTTTCATTTGTCTAGTTTTATTTTTTTATTCTGTAGTAATTTATTATAATTTTTTACAGATTTGAAATAATTACTCGTTTATTTTAACGATGTTGTTTCTTATTTCGTTTACTTTATCTTTAATAGCATTAAATTGAACTTCAGTCATAACAATTGAGTTTCCTCCACCTAACACCATTTTTCCTCCTTTATTTTTCTTTAAAGCAACTCCTGATTTACCTTCTTTTTCATCTAATCCATCGAATAAACTCTTTAAATCTTTTAAATTTTCTTGTATTGCTGCTACGCCATCGTTTGATGAATATTCTTTTAAATAATCCAATAAATTCTCTAAAATTAATTTTTGATCTGCTAATCTGTCTATTGCTTTTTTATCCTTGTTATAATTTGCTGTATTAACAACGATATAAACAGTTTCTAACCAACCTGCTGCTGCAATTATTCCGAGTTTATCTCCTTGCTCGTTTTGGATAAGATAATCCACTACTGAAAAATAAGATGCACTTGAATTTTCTAGTAATGAATCTGGATTATTTAAATTAGCTTGTATTTTTTGAATTAATTCTTTATCAAAAGCACCTGCTATACCTACATTATCAGCTAATTTTTGAATTGTACCAAAATACTTAATAGCTGTATTAAATTCTTGATAAGCTGCAGCATAGGCTAAATCAGCAGAGTAAATACCAAAGTTTAATGCTTGACGTTTAGGGTCTGTATAGCTATTTGCTTTATCTATGTTATTTAATAACTCTACATTATAGGTTAAACCACTTTCTTTTATAAAGCCAAACATTTCGTCTGGCGAAGGAATTTGATAATAGGTTTTGTTCCCTTGAGGTTCTTCTACTTGTTCGCTAACAGGCTCATCGCTAATAGCATCTGCGTCTTTATTATCGTTATCTCCACCACATGATGTTAAAAAAACTAGAGGAAACCCTAAAAGTAATATTGCTAATCTTGTATGTTTTTTCATAATTAAATACTTTGTTTTCGACAAAAATATAAATATTTTGGTTTAATCATAAATTTATATCCTATTAAAACACCGAAAGTAAGAAAACTATTTTGAATTTGAGTGTGTTTTTTTATTATATATCCTTAGCTTTTAATTTAAGTCTCTTAAATCATTTTATGATTATCAAGCTTTTAAGGAAATTTATAACTACATTTGGTTTATTATTTGTCTAATAATTTCCATTTCTATGAAAACTTTAAGAATTATCCAATTTACAATTCTAATTACAATATTTTTTTCTTGTTCTAAAGAAGATAAAACTCAAGCAAAATCAAGTACAGTCATTACCTCTAACAACAATTCTGGAGGAGGAGGCTCTAGCTCATCTTCTTGTTCATCTATTTCCCCTCAAAACACAATTACTCATAACGGTGTAACTTATAAAATTGAAGCTGTTTCTGGATCAAATTACGTAATAGGAATTGAAGTAATAAATATAACTGGTGCATTTACTAGTTCATATTCTATTGATTATTTACAGGTTTCTAATGGAAGTGATTGTACTCAAACTTCTAGTGGATCTGAAGTTAATGGCGGGCTTTATAAATATTTCGAATTTAACAATATGCCTTCATGGGCAATATTAAACAGCAGCATTGCAAAAGTTAGCTTAAAATTAGATGGTACAACTTATTTTTTACAAGATCTCCACATGAACCAGTAAGTTAGATTTGACTTAGTTATAAATTCTTCTTTTATTTAGTTCTTGTTGGTATTTACGTGCATAAATTAGATGCTGACGATAGGTTTTAGAAAAATTATGATAACCCGAAAAATCATCTTTGGCACACATGTATAAATAATTGTGGTGCTGGTAATTTAAAACGGCATCTAAGCTTTTAATACTTGGTAAGTTTATAGGACCAGGTGGTAAGCCTACATGCAAATAAGTGTTATAAGGTGTATCTTTTTCTTTGTGTTTATTTAATACTCTTCTAATAGAAAAATCTCTAATTCCATAAATTACGGTCGGATCAGATTGTAATAACATCCCTTTTTTTAAACGGTTAATGTATAATCCTGCAACTTTTGGTCTTTCATCACTATGAACAGATTGCTCTGCCTGCACTATAGATGCTAAAATTGATACTTCTGATTGTGATAAACCTATTTTTTTTGCTTTTGCTTTCCTTTCTGATGTCCAAAATTTTTTATATTCTTTTGCCATTCTTTTAAAAAGTTGTTCTGCCGAAGTATTCCAATAAAACTCATAAGTATTGGGCAAAAACATGGTAAGAATGCTTGATGAGTTAAAGCCATATTTATGAATAAATTTCTTATTGGTAATTAATTGATAAAATGTTAAGCTATCGCATTCTAGATTTTTAGTTATTTTATTAGATAATTCACTAATTATTTTCACATTATTAAATGTTACTTTAACCATAACTTGGTTTCCAGAACGCAATAAATTAATTAATTCATTGTTATTCATTCCTTGTTTTATTAAGTATTTTCCGGGGTGAATATGGTTTTTAAAATTGGCTTTTTTATTGGCTAACCATTGAAATGATACTCGGTTAATGATATAGCCTTTTTCGTATAATTTGTTTACCACATCTTTAAAAGAACTACCTGTTGGTATGTAAAAAAAGGCTGTTTTTCCTGTTTTCAAGCTCACATTTGGCTGATATACATTTTGATACATTTGGTAGGCTTGATAAGTTCCTAAAAGCAAGCCAACAAAAACGAATGTTATAATTATTTTTTTTATCATTTTAAGTCTAACTCATAGTAATTTACTGCTTTACCAAACAAAGTGGTTGCTGTAATAAATTTAAATCCATTTTTTGTAAATAAACGGATACTTGTTGTATTAGTTTTAGAAATATTACAAAATAGTTTATTTAATGCTAACTCTTTTTTAGCATAATTAATCAATATTTTTAGCGATTCGTTAGCATAGCCTTTATTTCTATACTCCTCCTCTCCTATTAAAATTCCTATACCAGCTTTTTTTGTTTCTTCATTAAATTCAAACAAATCAACACAGCCAATAGCGATTTCTTCATTGCTTAAACAAATCATGTACCTAATTTGATGGTTTTTAAAGATATTTTGTTCTTCATTTACAAAGGTGATAATTTCTTTTTTGGTAAAAGGAGTTTTAGTATCGCCATATTGCCAATTTCTAGGGTTATTTTCCCAGTTAAAGATAATGTCAACATCTTTAGGTGTTATTTTTCTTAAAAATATATTTTTCGATTTTAGCAAGTTGTTTTTTCTTTTCTTTTAATGGCATTAATGCAATTTTCTACATCTGTTTTGGTGTATTTTTTTAAGTAAAAAGTATTTGTAATCATTTTTTGTGCTAAATTAACTTGTGCTACTTTTTTTATTAAATTGTTTTTATACAAAATAGGTAATAACTCAAAAATAAAATTTGTTTTATTAACATCTAGCTTATAAACTTCGCTAATAAATTCTTTTACAGGAAGTAAGCAGCTACACTTTTCTGTTACTTTCCAATATTTTTTTACCTTTTCGGAAATAATTTCTTCTGTTTTTTCTTTATTAAAAGAAGGTTTTTTAAGGCTAAAAAATATTACTTCGGTTTTTCTTTTAATTATAGTTTTATAAACATCATTTATTGGTAAAGCTATATTTGGTCCAACAGCAGAAATATCGTATAACTTTCCGTTTACAATTATACCTAAATGAGGTGGAACTCTGCTCGCTCTAAACATAAAAATAAACAGCCTTTTTTGTAGTTCTTCTTCATTTATTTTAGCGTTTATATGTATTGGATAATTGTTCATCTTTAAATAAGGAAATAATACTATAACTGAATTTCTCCTTTAAAAACAAAGATTGCATCACCTGTTAAGTAAATATTATTAAAGCCTGTTTGGTTTCGTTTAAACAAGACTTTTAAGTTACCTCCTAGTGCATTAATTTTAATTTCTCCTTCGTTTATTTTAAATTTATCTGCCCAGCTCAGTGCTGCCGCAGTAACGCCTGTTCCGCACGATAGAGTTTCTGCCTCTACTCCTCTTTCGTAAGTTCTTATATCAATATTATCGGTATTGTATTTTACAAAATTAACGTTAGTTCCTTCGGTTTTAAATCTTTCGTTATAACGAATGGATCGACCTTCATTAAAAACATCAAAGTTTTTTAAATTATTAACTTCTGTAATGTAATGTGGAGAACCTGTGTTAATAAAATAATAGTTATCTCCTTTTTCTATGATTGGAATATCGTGCATTTTTAACGAAATTTCTCCATCTTCATTTATAGAGGCTTCGTGTTCTCCATCGGTTGATAAGAAAAAAGTCTTATCCTCAATTATTCCAAGTTTCTTAGCAAAAGCAACGGCACATCTGCTGCCGTTACCACAAAAACTTTTTGTACCATCTGCATTAAAATAAATCATATTAAAATCAAATTCTTCAATATTTTCTATTAAAATTAAGCCATCAGCACCAACACCGAACTTTCTGTTACACAGTTTTTTAATAAGATTAAGATTGTTTTTATCGAATGTGTTTTCTCTATTATCAATTATTATAAAATCATTGCCCGTTCCTTGGTATTTATAAAAATTTAATTTCATAAAACAAAGTTACCTTTTTAGTTAGAAAGTACAGCGGGTTCTAAAAAAATTTATTCCTCTTTAAATTTTCTGTTTGATTTTTTTTCGGAAAGTTTCTTCTTATTGTTTAATCTTTTTTGAATGGCTGATTTAGAGGGTTTTGTTGGTTTTCTTTTTTTTACTGGCTTTAAAGCTTCTTTTATTAATACTAAAAACCTGTTAAATGCGATTTCCTTATTTTTTAGTTGACTTCTTGTTTCATCGCATTGTAATGATAAAATTCCTTCATTAGAAATTCTGTTTTGAAGTTTAAGAAGAATAATTTTTTTTTGCTTTTCGGTTAAAACTACACTATTTTCAACATCAAACAGTATTTCTACTTTGGTAGCAACCTTATTTACATTTTGTCCGCCAGCACCACTACTCCTGCTTGTTCGGTATTTAACTTCTTTATGTAAATCAATAAACATTTCTTGTATCTTAAAAACATAAAAATTTCTATGTTATAAATTTGTTACCCTTTAGCATTGATTAGCAAGTTTAATACCGTCTTTTACTTATTCCTTGAATAATACTAGTTTAACACATAAAATCGAATTTACTCAAATTCTACCACTAAATCATCTTGTTCTACCATAACTCCACCTTTTAAATGTACTTTTTTCACTTTACCATCGAAATGGGCAGTAACGGTACTTTCCATTTTCATAGCTTCAATAATAAATAGTGGGTCGTTCTTTTTAATGATATCTCCAACTTTTACAACAACTGCACTTAAACTACCTTGTAATGGTGCACCTATTTCGTTATCGGCTTCGGCTTTTTGGTGGGCTGCTTTATCGGTCTGTACATTTTTATCTTTTACTTCAATAACACGTGTGGTGCCATTAAATTTAAAAAATACAGAGCGAAGTCCATCTTCATTAGGTTCTGTTACATAAAGTAGTTTTACCAAAATAGATTGTCCGTTGCCCAAACGCACCAAAATTTCTTCATTGTTATCTAGTCCAAAAAAGAAAGCTTTGCTAGGTAAAGGAAACAAATCGCCATACTTTTGAAAATCGGCATGATAATTCTTAAATACTTTAGGGTAAAGCTTGTAGCTGATAAAATCTAACTCATTACAATGTTTAGAGAACTCTTTTTGGAAAGTGGCAAATTCTTTTTCAAAATCAATGGGTGCTAAATGCTCATTGGGTTTGTTGGTGTAAGGTTTTTCGTTTTTTAACACCATTTTACTAATGTCTTTAGGAAAACCGCCATGAGCTTGTCCTAAATCACCTCTAAACAATGCTTTTACAGAATCTGGAAACGACAACTCTGTTCCTTTTTCTCTTACATCTTGAACAGTTAATTCATTAGCTGTTAAAAACATAGCCATATCGCCTACTACTTTACTCGAAGGAGTAACTTTTACTAAGTCGCCAAACAAGTTGTTTACCTCTTGGTAATTTTTCTTAATCGTTTCAAATTTTTCTTCCAAACCTAAACCTCTTGCTTGTGGTCGTAAGTTAGAATATTGTCCTCCAGGTATTTCGTGGTCAAATACTTGGGCTGTTCCTGCTTTTAAGCCAGATTCAAACGGATAATAGTATTCTCTTACAGCTTCCCAATAATTAGAAAAATCGTTCAAACTTTTTACATTCATTGGTCTTGCTCGTGCTGTTCCTTCCAACATTTTAACCACTGAGTTAAAGTTGGGCTGAGAAGTTAATCCACTCATGGAAGCTAAGGCAACATCAATAATATCGACACCTGCTTCTACTGACTTTAAGTAAGTAGCTACTTGCAAGCCAGAAGTATCGTGTGTATGTAAATGTATCGGAATATCTAATTCTTCTTTTAATTTACCAATCAAAACTTCGGCTGAATAGGGTTTTAGCAAACCTGCCATATCTTTAATGGCTAGAATATGAATGCCTTCATCACGTAAACGCTTGGCTAAATCTACATAATAATCCAAGGTGTATTTTTTTTGATTGGGGGCTAAAATATCTCCAGTATAACAAATACAACCTTCGGCAATGGAATTGGTTCGCTCTTTTACAGCTTTAATACTAGTTTTCATTCCTTCTAGCCAGTTTAACGAATCAAAAACTCGAAATACATCTACCCCATTTTCTGCCGATTTCTCCACAAATTTCTCTATCAAATTATCAGGATAAGCTGTATATCCTACTGCATTAGAGCCTCTTATAAGCATTTGCAACAAAGTATTCGGCATGTGTTCTCTAAAAAGTTGCAAACGTTTCCACGGACACTCTTTTAAGAAACGGTAAGCCACATCAAAAGTAGCTCCACCCCACACTTCCATAGAAAAAACTTGAGGATTGCTTTTAACAAATCTATCCGCCACATTCAGCATATCCAAAGTTCTCATACGTGTTGCCAATAAGGATTGGTGTGCATCTCTAAAAGTAGTATCGGTATAATGGATTTGTTTATCGGCTCTAATAAGCTGAGCAAATGCCTCTGGTCCATGCTTATCTAATAACTGCTTAGTGCCATCAGGAAAGGGTGCAAATCGGTCGAAATCAGGCAAAACAGGAGTTATAAATGTTTTATTTTTATCGACAAATTTCACATCAGGATTACCATTCACAATGGTTTCGCCTAAATAATTCAACAATTTTGTTCCTCTATCTCTTGTACGTTTAAACTTAAACAATTCGGGATGATTAGGAATAAAGCCAACAGTAGCATTTCCATTTTGAAATACTTCGTGCTTAATTACATTTTGTACAAATTTAATATTGGTTTCTACTCCTCTTATCCTAAATTCGGACAAAGCCCTGTTTAATCGCTGTGCTGCACCTTTTAAAGTTCTTCCTGAAGCACTTACTTTACATAACATCGAGTCAAAGAAAGGACTAATTTTTGTTCCTGGAGATGAGCTTCCTTCATCTAATCGAATACCAAACCCTGCTGCATTTCTGTAAGCGATAATAGTTCCATAGTCGGGTGTAAAATCGTTTTTAGGGTCTTCGGTGGTAATTCTGCATTGTATAGCAAAACCAGCACACTTAATATCTTTTTGACCTTTAATAAATATCTGTGGGTGTTCTAATTTTCGTCCTGTGGCGATAACAATTTGTGAACGAACAATATCTATGCTTGTAATTTCTTCGGTAATAGTGTGTTCTACTTGTATTCTTGGGTTTACTTCAATAAAATAGATATTTTCATCTCTATCTACTAGAAACTCAACTGTACCAACGTTACTGTAATTAACATGTTTACAAATGCTTAATGCATACTTGTACAAAGCATCTTTCGTTTCTTGTTTTATGGATGAACAAGGAGCTACTTCTACTACTTTTTGAAACCTACGTTGTACCGAACAATCTCTTTCGTACAAATGAACCATGCCACCATGTTCATCTGCCATTACTTGGACTTCAATATGTTTTGGATTCTCCACATATTTCTCTATAAAGATGGTATCATCGCCAAAAGCTCTCAAAGCTTCATTACTTGCTTCGTTAAATGCTTTACTTATTTCTTCTTTGCTTCTAATTATACGCATTCCTCTACCTCCGCCACCAGAAGCAGCTTTTAGCATCACTGGAAAACCTATTCTTTCTGCTTCTTTTTCTGCAATAGCAACAGTAGTAACATCTTCTTTATTCCCTTCTATAATAGGAACATTACATTTTATGGCAATCTTTTTAGCGGCTACTTTATCACCCAACATTGCCATTGCTTCTGGTGTTGGACCAATAAACTTAATACCTGCTTCTCTACATTTGATAGCAAATGCTACATTCTCTGATAAGAAGCCGTAACCAGGATGAATGGCATCAACTCCTTTTTCTTTAGCTAACTTTACAATAACATCAATATCTAAATAAGGTTTTAGGGCATCATTGCTCTTCCCTATTTGGTAAGATTCATCAGCTTTATATTTGTGTAACGAATATTTGTCTTCATGCGTAAAAATGGCAACAGTTCTTATGCCTAATTCGGTTGCTGCACGTAAAATTCTAATAGCAATTTCGCCCCTATTAGCAACCATTAACTTGTTGATTTTTAGATATTCACCAGAGTTACCCATTTGTAAAATTTAAAATATTTATTCTATGTATATGTTTTTAACAAAAATAATAATTTATCTTTTCTATAAGGTTGAATCTTTTAAATATTAAGCTTTAAGTTATTCACATATAAAAAAGATGACCAAATAGGAGTTAAATTCCTACAGCCTATTTCTTTTCCTTAATTTTGTATTTATTAAGTTATTCGAATTTGTATGAAGAAAAAAAACTCTTTAACTGACATTTTAAACATAAAGCACCCTATAATAATGGCTCCTATGTTTTTAGTTTCTAACGTAAAAATGCTGATTGCTGCCAGTAAAGCAGGGATTACAGGCTGTATTCCTGCTTTAAATTTTAGAACAATTGAAGAATTTGAAACGGCTTTGACTAAGTTAAAAAAAGAATGTAATGGTCCTTTTGGCGTAAACCTAATCGTAAATAAGTCAAATTTTTTATATAAAGAGCAATTAAAGGCGTGCTGCAAACATAAAATAGCCTACATTATAACCTCTCTTGGTTCTCCTAAAGAAACCATACTTGAAGCCCATAAGGTTGGCACCAAAGTTTTTTGCGATGTAGTGAATTTAGATTACGCAAAGAAAGTAGAAGCCCTAGGTGCTGATGCTGTGATTGCTGTAAACAAAGAGGCTGGCGGACATGCAGGACCAACTTCTTATGAAGTATTAGTTCCAGAATTAGTAAACAACTGTAACATTCCTGTTATTTCTGCTGGAGGAGTTGGCAATCACAAACAAATGAAAAACATGCTTTCTTTAGGTGCTGCTGGCTTATCTGTTGGAAGTTTGTTTATTGCTTCTACAGAAAGTGATGTTTCTCAAGAATATAAAAATGCTTGTATTAACTATGGTGCTAAAGATATTATTTTTACCACCAAACTATCAGGTTCTAAATGCACCGTAATAAACACACCTTATGTTAAAGAAATTGGCACAGAACAAACCTCTTTAGAAAAAATACTTAATAAAAATAAACAACTAAAAAAATGGTTTAAGGCATTTACCTTTTATAATGGCATGAAAAAATTAAATAAGGCTGCTTTCAGTGCTACTTATAAAACCGTTTGGTGTGCTGGACCGAGTATAGAATACGTTAACGCGGTAAAACCTATTGCTGAAATTGTTAAAGATTTAGTGAATGGAAACGAATAACAAAACGCTTTTAAAAAAAATAAAATGGCAGCTTTTTTTATTAGGAAGGTTTAAAATTCCTGTGTTAGGCTTTACTGGTGTTAAATTAATTGATATTAATAACACCACCGTTAAAGTTGGTATAAAACTAAAAAGAAAAACCAAAAACCATTTAAACTCCATGTATTTTGGTGCTTTAGCTGTGGGTGCAGATGTAGCTGGAGGAATTCACGCTTTTTATTTTGCCAATGTTTATAATAAAAAAGTAGCTTTTGCTTTTAAAGGAATGAATTGCGAATTTATTAAACGAGCAGAGTCTGATTGTGTTTTTATTTCTAAAGATGGTAAGAAAGTGGAAAATGCTATTTTGAAATCTATTGCAACTGGCGAGAGAATCAACGAAACCACTCATGTTGAAGTTTTTAATGCTGAAAATGAACTAGTGGCTACTTTTGAAATGATTGTTTCTGTGAAGTGCAAATAATACCTATTTCTTTAATTTTCTGAAAAATATTTTTTTACTCCATCAATAAAATAATTAGGAGCAG
>CAZVEW010000066.1:0-11020 GCA_964625955.1 uncultured Vicingus sp.
GACTTTTTCTTTTTCAAGTGCTTTAATTTTTTTCTCAATTACTTTTTTTCTTATCATCTTTAAGCTTTATTCAGCTGATAGCTGAATATTTTAATTGACTTTAATGCGGATTATAAAAATCAGGATCTTTTTCTACGTTAAATGAATCCCAATATTCAGCTTTAGAACTGAATCTTTTGAGATTATCATCAAGCTTAATATATCTTTCTGTTTTATCAACTTTCAAATTAGAAAGTATTATTCGAGCTCTTTGGATGTTAATTTTTCCATATAAACAGAAAAAACTACTCTCTAAACTCTCAAAAATATAATCATGAAACTCCTTATTTTCAATTACTTTTTGATAGAGTTTATTCTTTAAGTTAAATGGAATTGGAGAGGAAATTGTCAATAGTCTTTTAAGTATATTTTTATCTTGATAATCACCAACAAGCTTTTCCCAAGCTTCATTTACAATTTCACTATCTTCAAAAAAACCAATCCATAATGATCTTTCAATATATTCTCGGTGGAGGGAGTCTCCCTTTGATAACTGTTTTCTAAAATAATTCCACATTACATTTTTTTCCGAAACAGCCATTTCATTATTGAAAATACTCAATTCTGTCAGAATTACACATTCAGGGTCTTGGTCAAATAATTGTAAGAGTAGATTGATTTTTTGTTTTCCACTTAGTGTTTCGTCATAATGACAAATAGTTAAACAAATTAAGATTGCGGTACTTTCGTTTAGGTTATTTTTCGATATATATTCTTGAATTTTCACTCTGATTAGCTATAATTTTCTTAGTGATTTATTTGGGTTATTGCTAGCTTGTCAAAATCATTAAATATTACATCTAATTTTTGATTTCCATATTGATGATGAATATTTTTTATTTGAACTAGATCAATAGAGGTTTTATAATACTTATTAATATAATTGACTAATCTTAATTCTCTTTCTTTAAGAAAAGCAATATTTGTTTGCTGGATTATTAATTGAACATTTTTATTGGTCTTTTCTAAAATTGACAACACTAAAGGAGTAAGAGTGTTTCCAAACAAACCTCCACTTGCTACAATAACAGATATATTATCATAATCCTTTGCAACTCTACCTATTTCGAGCAAATATTTACTATGGTCTTGCTTTT
The DNA here is from genome assembly GCA_964625955.1 of uncultured Vicingus sp. Classification (GTDB taxonomy): domain Bacteria; phylum Bacteroidota; class Bacteroidia; order Flavobacteriales_E; family Vicingaceae. Next base: position 1,137 of record CAZVEW010000066.1, read on the forward strand.
GAAAATCAAGGTAAAAAGTATAATCATCTGCTAATAATTTTAGATACTCACTATATTTAGAATACTCCTTCAATTCATTTGTTGGAAAATCTTCAAGAGTAAGTACACTACTATTATACTGAAAATCCAATCTATTACCAAGTAACAATTTATTACCATTAATTGACTCTGACCATCTTTGGGCAGTTGAGCCTATAAAAATGTTTAGGTGTTGCATAAAATAAAAGTTTAAAATTCTCTAATTGCTCTTACATTATAATTTGTAAATTTAGATGGCGAGCTTGTTGCACCTGTTACTAAATTCTGAGCATAACCATTAGAGCTAGCACTTTCAGATGAAGACCAATACACCCCATTAGTATAATCGGATGAAGTAAATTGAACAGAACTACCACGAGTTGTAAACATCAAATTTAGTTCATGTCTAGTGGGCAATCTCCAACCAGTATAAAATTGTGCTATTGGTAAATAATTAGCGTTGTCACTAACTGTATTCTGTGCATTATAAAATGTGTTAGCATTACTTTGATTAGCCAATGCTACAACTAAACCATGACTACCATTAGAATTTACCCAAAAGACTATTCCTCCTTGGTATTGTTCTCCAACAAAATGACCAGATGATTGCGTGGCTATTATTGTATTGTTCGTAATTAGAATTCCATTACCAGCAACATAATCAGGTCTTACACTATCTTGAAAAGTGCCACCACCATTACTTAATGTTACTGTTGTTCCAGTTCTAGATATTGTTTGGATTTCATTAACAGGGTCAGAATCAGCATCATTTATATTGTCAATGTTCCAATTTGAAATATTTGTATTCGTTATTGATGAACTAGGCGAAGCAACAAATATTGGATCTGTTTCAGTTAATGTAGAAGATAAAGCATCCGCAGTTTTTGAATGTAAAGCATAAGGAACACTTAACAATTGACTTGTTCCTATTATCGTATAGTTTGTTCCTCCTGTTGGATCAATTTCTGTTTTCACAAAATAGGAACCATTTGCCCAATCTATTGTGTTAAAAACTCCTGAAACAACAATTCCATTTCCTATTTCTAAGCTTACTAATCCATTAATATTGGTGCTTGGAGTTTGTGTTTCTACATAAACTGCTGTTCCTGTTGCAGAACCTTGTAATACACTTATTTGTATTCCTATAATTTGATTTGTTACCAATAGACTATTAGCATCTCTTATTACGGCTTGATAACTCATTTTTTCAGGTGCTTGAGCAAATGCACTAACGGTAATTAAACCTGCTATTAAAATTGTAAATAGTTGTTTCATCTTTTTAATTTTTAATGATTTTAAATGTTTTGATTAATTGATTATTTTCGATTATGTATAAAAAGTAAGTTGATTTTGGCAAAGCTTCCAGATTAATGGTAGTAGTATTACTCGTTAGTTTATTGTTTTCTACTAATTTCCCTTGCACATCAAATAGTTGAAAGGATAAACTTTCAAATTGTTGATTTTCGACTTTTAATTTCAAAAAGTTTGTAGTTGGATTAGGATAAACAAAGAGCTCAAGATTAATATCAGTCTTGTTTATTCCTGTAATTATAGAAAATTCGTAAGGTTGTTGAACACCTTGTGCTTCAGAACCATTTGTATCGGTATTGGTGGAGTAAAGGATTTGTCCAATGGAGTAACTTGATGAGCCTCCAATACCAGAAGTGTTTCCGCCTGTAGCTAATGTTGTTTGTTGTGCTTGAATTCCACTTATAATAAGGAGAAGCCCAAGACTTAATAAAGTCTTTTTGTATCGCATTGTTTGTGCCTTTTTTGATTCCCAACAAAAATAGATGTGCAATTACGACAGTAAAAAGGGATATTAATTATTTGTTTAAATCCTTTTTCAATTTCTCATATTCTTCTTGAATTTCTTCACCTAATTTTTTCCATTTTTCGTTTGAATTAAAATTACCAATACTTGAAAATATCTCTGCAACGGTAAATATTTTACTGATATTTTGGTTTGATGGATGCGGTATAATATTTAGCTTGAAAGAGTATTTTTCTTCTAAAGATTTTACTAATTCCATTAACTTATTTTGTTTGGAAATAATTAATACTTTTTTAGGTCTTAAAATATTTATTTCTTCTTCTAAATAAGTTTGACATTCTTTAAAAGCAACGTTAAATTCTTTTTTATGAGTGTAACATTTTATGGCGTCTGTTATATAGGTATTATCTCTATTTAAACCTAAAACTTCAAAAAAGTAATTTTCGTATTTTTTTATTGCCAAATAATCATGTTGTTTTCCAAAGAGTTCCCAGCCAAAAACAAAACCCAAATTCCCATTCTCATCACCACTACCAGGAGACTCTGCAATAACCATTGTATCGATATTACTTAAATGCTTAAAATAAGGCAAATCCTGTTTGTTACATTTAGATTGACATTTTGTGCATTTCTTTTCGTTCGATGTTTTTACCATTTTTTCTACTTGTCCATCTTCATTTATTTCTATGATTTTCTCTCCGAAAATTCCTGTATATAATTCTTTTATTTTTTGTTTATTATTTCCCATAATTTAATATTGATTTAAAGTATTTATCAATTCATTTTTAATTTCAAATTTCACTTCATCAGGTGTTAAAACTTTTACGTTAGTTCCACCTCCTAAAATTAGTTGTTTAAAAGACGAATTAAAGTAAAAATCTTTAAAAAGAAAATGAAAAGTATCGGTTAGATCTTTAGCATCTTTAATACATTCTTGATTTAAATGTTTAGGATTGTTTAACCATTCTTTTCCAACCGTGTAATTGGTTTCAATAGTTATATTTCCTTTAAAACATTTATCAAAAGGATAATCTTCTTTAAAGATTCTAACACCTATACATTTGTCAAAAAGATTAGCTTCTAAATTAGGGTAACTTTCTTCTTTTCGTTTTTCATCAATATCAGTATCTTGTATTTCTATTGTGTCAGAATCAATTTGGCTTACTGTAAAATGGCGGTAGCCAGTATCTTTAATTTTGTTTTTCTCTAATCTGTAGCAACCAAAATAAAATTTACCATTAAAAGGTCTTATAAACCAAGGTTCAACAAGATGCGAGCAGGTTTCTCCATTAAAATAATTAAAATGTTTAAATCGTATTACTTTCTTATTGTTGATAGCATCAATTAATTTAAAAATAACTGGAATATTTTTTTGATAATCTTGGTATTCGAATTGAAATGCTTTTGATAATTTAGAGTGGTTAATGTTTAGTTTCTGTGAGATGGAGGTTGTAATAAGAAAGTCATACAATAGTTTATGATGGGGTTGTTTATTGTTCGTGAAATGTAGTGGCTCTAACTTGTATTTTTTTCTTTTTCTATCATAGAAGTAATCTGATTCATTTAAGTTAAACATCCGTCTAAAACGGATATTCGCTCTTTCTATAACTTTGTTTTTCGCACTAGCGATTAAGTCATTATTATGATTAATAATTGATAATATCTCATTACGAGTAATTGATAAATCAATACTGGTGGAAATTTTTTGCCAAATAGCATAACTTTCAAAAAAACTTTTGATTTTATAATCTTCAAAATCTTGATGCACTTGTATGTCTATTGTTTTCATAGAAACAAAGGCAGAACATTTGAGCGACACTAAAAAAGGGAGTGAATTTATAATGAAACTAAATTTCTCATAATTTATTTTTTACAGATTTGAGTTTAGATAATTATTTAAGGAATTAGGTTAATACCTATTTTCTTAGGATCAATTTTTACTCCTGGATAGTGTAGTTCAAGAAGTTCGGTAATAGCAGTTTCTTTTTTTGACCCAACCAATGACCGTGCAATATTATCATCTAAATCTAATTCTTTTTGAATAATTACTGGCCCGTTTTTTTGTCCAGTTCCTTTTATAATTACTCTCATATCTATTTTTTTAGTTTTAATTGTTATAACCTTTTTTCATTCTTTTAGTTCGAGTCTGATTTAATTTTTATTTCTTCAAGCCTTACGATATAATCATAAAATTCAGCTATAAATTCAGCCGTTTTTTCTTGAAAATCTTGTTTGTAAACCACCTCTGCATTATTTATAATAGTTTTTAAACTTATTTCTGTAATGTACCATTTTTGATATTTTCTGGCCTTTGAGCTAAAGTCGTGAATTAAGGTATAATCTCCATTGTTGTTTAAAAATTCGGCTAAGTCAGATTTTAGAGTTACTAGATCTTCAAAGATATTTTTATTTTTTAAATCCGTTTGATAGTCACTTGTAACAGGTGCCGTCCATTTGTCTGTTGTAATTGTTAATTCTAAACCGCCACTTACTGGATTAATAGAAACACGAATCCAATTACCCCAATCTTGTTTAGTGAACTTGATAAATAGATTTGATTGAATTCTTTTTCCTTGTTGTTTAACTAATTCGGTTTTCCCTTTTAATTTTTCTTGTAAAATTGGGATGATTATGTTTTTGAATTCCTTTAAGAAATTGGATTTATTAATGGCTGGTAAAGGCTTGTCAAAGGCTTCTAAATTGGTTACTGAGGATAGTGATATTATTGAAGATATTACTTCTTCTGTACTTTGACTTTCAGGTATAATGTTTTTAAGTTTATTTAGTAACCTTGAAATATTCAAGGCTCTTTTTTTGAGGTAAATATCTTTCTCACAAATACGATACAGAATTTGTTCCCATTCTTCATCAAATTCTTCAGATGTCGCTAACTGCTCTTTTTCAACCTCTGAAAGTTCTTTTAGATTTAATCCTTTTGCAAGATTTTCATCCCAAAGTTCGAAATTCGATTTTTGGACTAATAATCTATAAATTGATGGATATGCTATTTGAATAGAAACCAAGGCGTAATTTATCAATATCTCATAATCTTCATCTTGTTCTGAACTACCTTGATTTATACAACTAATTAGTGAAATCGAATTAAGCAATCTTTTCAAGGTTCTTGGGTTTGTGCCAACAGAAAGTGTTGTTATTTCGCTTAAATCACTAATTAACTCATTATTATTTGCTTGCGTTTCATTTAAATACCCAATTTGGTTTAACCCATCCTTAATAAAACTATCAACTCTGTAACTGCTTGTTGGCATTGAGAATGGCAATTGAATTATTTTGTCAAAAAATGAACGAAACTCTCTTTCGTTTAATTCTGTTAATTTGCCAAACTTAGATTCTAATCCTTTTACAACTACATCATAATCAATTGCCAAAACAAAAATGCAATTTTTAATTGTAAATATATTTTTTAAAAGTTCTAAAATTTGAACGGCAACTGGAGGGTCAATTCTATCTAAGTCATCAATAAAGAAGATGAAACCTTTTTTTGATTTATCTTCTATCAAACATTCCTCAATACTTTTTTCAAGTTGATTTCTTAAGTCGCTAATTCTGATATCTTTATTGTCACTACCAACAAGGTGGTCTACTATTTCACCAGAACCTCCAACAACAGTGTTTGCAGCAATTTTTGCAGATGTTACCAAAGCTTTTTTAAAAAAACTTGATGCTTTCTTTTTTAATTCTTGTGCTGAACTTACATTATGCTTGTCAAATATTGCAATAGTTTCCTCTAATAAGCCTTTAATAACTTGTAGTAATGTAGTGTGTGGGTCTTTTAATAAAGCATACTCCCAAGTATTTAGCCAAATAGGGTAGAAGTTTTCATTTTTGACACACAAATCATTATTTAAAGAGTTCATCAATGAAGTTTTTCCACTTCCCCATTCCCCTTGTAGAGCTACAGTTAAAGGAGTTTCACAATTACTAATGTAACTTTTTAATCCATTTCCAAACTTTTCTATTCCAAATAAATCAGATTGTTCTGCATTTTTTGGCACATCAATTATACTTGTTTTTCCTTTCATTTTTTTATTTTTTTTAAATCATTTTTTAAATGACGAACCATATCCCGAATTTGTGCAGCTCTTTCGTAGTGAGTATCCTTAATTCTTATGGCTTTCTCTTTTTCAAGTTTTTCAATTTTATCTATAATTTCTTTTTCTGTCATTTGCTTAGCTTATTATTTCGCTTATTAGATTAAGTACTTCTTCTGCAAAATCCTCTGCTATATCTTTTCCTTTTGTTAAAAAAACAAAATTAAGATTGTCATCATAAAAAGGAAATTGAATATTGTTTGAATTTTTAATAGCATATTCTTTTTGTAGCCACCAAGGTTTATGAGTAAAACCTAATTGCTCTATTTTTTTACAAAAATCACTTTCTTCAATTGGTTATAACAGCAGAATATTTACATTAGTGCAACATACATGCATTATGTATTGTTCATCAAATATAACTAATATTTTTTAATACTTAATCTAAAATTATTGTTATTGTTTTACCAAAATTTAAAACCCTTTTGGAAAAAAAATAATAAGATTAAGGAGTATTGCACGATATAGGTATTATTTTACCATTAAAATACTTAGTTTTATTTAAGGCAAAATCAACAATTAATGTTGCCATTTCTGTTGCAGAAACTTGTGCTTTGAAATTTGGAAAGGCTTGGTTTAACATTTCTGTTTGCACCGAACCTAAAGCTAAACAATTGATACTTATTTTTTTACCTAAAAATTCTTCTGCCAAACATTCGGTTAAATTTGCCAATGCAGCTTTTGAAGCACTATAAATAGATAAGCCCGGAAACTTTACGCTTCCTTGAAAACCTCCCATACTACCAATATTTATAATGCGTGTTGGCTGTTTTTTATCTAAATATGGAAAAATAGATTTGATAATAATGCTTGGAGCAATAAAATTAACTTTAAATGTGGCTTCAATCTCTTTTGTGGTGGTGGTTGTAAATGGTTTATTATACAAAAGTCCAGCATTATTAATAATAACATCAAAATGAAAAGGATATTTTTTTATTATTTTATACCAAGTCGATTCAAAATTGTTAGCTAAAAAATCAATACTTTCTGTGCTTATTTCCGAGTTCACATCATTTTTGCATTCTGCTTGTAATGTTTGCAGCAAATTTTTACTTCTTGCCACAGCAATAATATAATTATTGCCTAGTTTCGAAAATTGTTTTACCAACTCCCTCCCTATTCCTTTGCTTGCTCCTGTTATTAAAATATTCATTTTACACTACCTCCTTTGCTGTATGCTTTTTTATAATACGATTCGTCTAAATTAGAAATAATTACACCTCTACTTGTACTTGCGTGCACAAAATAATGACTGGTTAAATAAACTCCTACATGAGAGTTCTTCTTTTTTCCGATATTAAAAAATACCAAATCGCCTTGTTTTAACTTAGCTTTTTTTACGCTATTAAGTACTTTTACTATTTCTGAAGTACTACGTGGTAATGTTTTATGGTAAACTTCCTTGTAAAGAATGCCACAAAAACCAGAGCAATCTACCCCTTGTTTAGATAACCCTCCATATTTGTATTTTGTACCGTACCAATTATCTATAAAAGCATATAATTTAGTGTTTTTTATAGCTGTTGCAGAAACATTTAGTTTTTTGGCATATTTGTTTATTAATTGTTGATTTGGATTACTTTTTACTGCAGGTTTTGAAGTTTTACACGAGGTAAATGCAAAAAAGAATCCTACTACAAATAATAAGTAACTAAAGCGTTTCATACCTTACCAAAGGTATTTTTAAATTACTAACAATAAACACTCAAAGCTAGACCTTTTCAACATTTTAATATTGATAAAAGTACTTTTTAGGTAACATCATAATCTACCACTAATTTTTCGGAAGCTGGGTGCGATTGACAGGTTAAAATATAACCTTCTGCTACCTCTGCATCAGACAAAGAATAATTCATTTCCATAACGGCTTTTCCTGCTATTACTTGGGCTTTGCAAGTGCAACAAACGGCTCCTTTACAAGCAAAAGGGACATCTGCTCCATTTTCTATGGCAGCATCTAATATAAAATCTCCATTGCCTTGGAGGTTAAAATCAAACTCATCGTCATCTATAATTACGGTAACAGCACTATTTCCTACAAAAGTATTTTTAAACGATTTTTTTTCGTCAGTGTTTTGTGTAGTTGTAAAAAGTTCAAAATAAATTTTATCATCAGCAATGTTAAGTTCGTTTAAACCAGCCTTAATATTATTAACCATGCTTTCTGGTCCACAACTATAAAAACCATCGGCTTTTAATAAGGTGTTATTTTTATTTATTAATGTTTTACATTTTTCTTTATCTATTCTGCCATTTAAAAGTTCGTTTGCTGAATTTTCTCTACTGTAAATGTAGGTAAGGTTAAATTTTTCAGGATATTTAATTTGTAGTTTATCTAATTCTTCCTTAAAAATAACGTCTTTGGCAGTTTTATTGCCGTAAAATAAGGTAAAAGTTCCACCTGCGTTTAACACAGATTTCACCATAGAGATAATTGGTGTTATACCGCTACCCGCAGCAAAACCAACAATATTTCCTTGTAAATTATCAATAACAAAATTACCTGTTGGAGGCATTACTTCAAGCACATCTCCCACCTTTAAATTTTCGTTTAAAAAGGACGACATTTTGCCATTTTCTACTTTTTTTACAGCTATTCTAAAATCGTTTTCAGTTGGCACACTTGAAATAGAATAAGCTCGTCTTATTTCCTCTCCGTTCAATACTTTTTTTAATGTAATGTATTGTCCTGATTGGTATGTAAATTTCGATTGTAATTCAACAGGCAACTCAAATGCTATTGAAACGGTATCGGCTGTTTCTTGTTTAACTTCTTTAACTTTTAGTTTTTCAAACATAGTAATTGATTTTTTTATCGAAAGACAAAAATAGATTTTAAATATTAAACTTACTCTTCTCTATTTTTAAAAAAGATTAACAACTTATTAAAATCATTATAAAATGACGTATTTATTGGTTAAACTTGTAACTATTATTATTTTGATATGGAAGATGAAGAAAAACTAAAAGCGTTTCAGGCAAAAATAGATGCCAATATTAAAATAGAGCCAAAAGATTGGATGCCAGAAGATTATCGCAAGCATTTGCAAAGACAAATATCTCAACATGCACATTCTGAGGTAATTGGAATGCAGCCTGAAGGCAATTGGATTAGCAGAGCTCCTAGTTTAAGAGCAAAAGTGGTTTTGTTAGCAAAAATTCAAGATGAAGCAGGTCATGGTCAATATTTATATGCTGCAGCCGAAACATTAGGCAAAAGTAGGGGAGAATATATTAATGATTTGCAAACGCAAAAAGCCAAATATTCGAGTATTTTTAACTATCCAACTTTAACGTGGGCGGATATGGGAGCTGTGGGTTGGTTGGTTGATGGAGCAGCCATTGTTAATCAGGTTTCCTTGCAAAGAACTTCTTACGGACCTTATGCTAGGGCAATGGTAAGAATTTGTAAAGAAGAAAGTTTTCATCAACGACAAGGATACGAAATAATGGCAAAAATGGCAAACGGAACCCCCGAACAAAAAGCGATGGCACAAGATGCTTTAAACAGATTTTGGTGGCCATCAATAATGATGTTTGGCCCTCATGATGCCGATTCGCCCAACACAGGAAATGCCGTAAAATGGAAAATTAAAATAGAAACTAACGATGAACTTCGTCAAAAATTTATTGATAAAACGGTACAACAAGCAGAAGTTATTGGCTTAACTATTCCCGACCCAAATTTAAAGTGGAATGAAGCAACAAATCATTATGATTTTGGTAAAATAAATTGGGACGAATTTTGGAATGTTGTTAAAGGAAATGGTGCTTGCAATAAACAACGATTAGCACATCACATTAAAGCACACAAAAAAGGACAATGGGTGAGAGAAGCCGCTAATGCTTACGCAGAAAAGCAGAAAGTGATGAGTAATGAGTGGTGAGTGATGGGTAATGGGTAATGGGTAATGGGTGGTGAGTGATGGGTGGTGAGTGATGGGTGGTGAGTGATGGGTGGTGAGTGATGGGTGGTGAGT
>CAZVEW010000066.1:11120-11195 GCA_964625955.1 uncultured Vicingus sp.
GATGAGTGATGGGTGGTGAGTGATGGGTGATGGGTGATGAGATAAAAAAGTAATTAAAGATAAAAAATACAACTA
>CAZVEW010000066.1:11295-13233 GCA_964625955.1 uncultured Vicingus sp.
TGATGGGTGATGGGTGATGAGATAAAAAAGTAATTAAAGATAAAAAATACAACTATGAGTAATACGGATAATCAAGGAGATGTTTGGGAAGTTTTTATACAAAGCAAACCAGGGTTGGCACATAAGCACGTAGGAAGCGTGCATGCTACCGATAAAGAAATGGCATTGCAAAATGCTAGAGATATGTACACTAGAAGACAAGAAGGAACCTGTATTTGGGTAGTCCCTTTAAATGCAATTGTATCTTCTTCGCCAGCAGATAGCGATTCATTTTTTGACCCTTCAAATGATAAAATTTACAGACATCCTACACATTATAAAATGCCCGATGAGGCACAACATATTTAATTAGAGATTAGAGAAATTCTGAATTTGGTTTTTAATTGAACCAATAACCAAATTAACTAATTTTTTATTTTCAACTTTAGCAACTTTACAAACTAAAAAAAATGACAACAAAAGAAGCTTTATATAATTATTGTTTAAGATTAGGTGATACGAGCTTAATACTCGGTCAAAGAATGGCAGAATGGTGTAGTAACGGACCTATTTTAGAAGAAGATATTGCCATGACTAATATCTCACTTGATTTATTTGGACAATGTAGAGCCATGCTCACTTACGCTGGAGAATTAGAAGGAAAAGGAAAAACCGAAGATGATTTGGCATATAAAAGAAGCGAAAGAGCATATTACAACACCTTATTATCAGAACAACCTAATGGGAATTTTGCCGATACCGTAGTAAGAAATTTTTTACACAGTGCCTTTTTTTATCACCTTTATAAAAATTTATGCAATAGTAAAGATGAACGAATTGCAGCTCATGCAGCAAAATCATTAAAAGAAATTACCTACCATTTACGTCATGCAGCAGAGTGGTTAGTACGATTAGGCGATGGAACACTAGAAAGCCACGAAAAAACTCAAACAGCCATTAATAATTTATGGGAATATACAGGAGATTTATTTGAAATGAATGAAATAGATGACCTCTTAATTAAAGAAGAAATTGCCATAGATTTAAATACCATAAAACCTGATTGGGATAAAACCATTACAGAAGTTTTTGATAAAGCAACATTAACAAAACCAGCAGATGGATTTATGCACACTGGCAGATTGCAAGGTATTCACTCCGAATATTTAGGTCATTTACTGGCTGAAATGCAATTTTTACAAAGAGCTTACCCTAACGCCAAATGGTAGTAAAATAAATTTTTTAGAACTCCCCTTAAATTTAAATGAGTAATATTTTTAAATACACAAAAGAACAAATTTGGAAAATTTTAGCCGAAATTCCCGACCCCGAAATTCCTGTTATTACCATTGAAGAATTAGGTGTACTCCGAAATGTTACATTAATACACGATGAAGTAACCATTACAATAACACCAACTTACACAGGTTGCCCTGCCATGAAATTGTTTGAAGATGAGATAATTAAAGCGTTAAACAAATGTGGCATCGAAAAAATTAAAATTAAAATGGTTTATGCTCCTGCTTGGACTACCGATTGGATGACCGATAAAGCCAAAATGAAACTCAAAAAATATGGAATTGCTCCTCCCGTAAACGGAACACAGGATAAAGGTGTACTATTTAATGCCCAACCGAAAGTGGTTAAATGCCCTAAATGTGGTTCAAAAAATACCGTATTAAAAAGCCAATTTGGTTCTACAGCCTGCAAAGCTTTATACCAATGTAAAGATTGCTTAGAACCTTTCGATTATTTTAAGTGTATTTAATTCCTTATCCCAAACTATTTATTATTGGCATTGGCTTTTACGCGTTGTGCTTTTTCCATGGCATTTTCCCTACCATCATTACCCCAACCATATTTTTTTTGTTTATATAACTGAAATTTAGTTAATTGAGGGGTTCTTGGCCAATTATTATTATAAGTATCTACATCGGCAGTTTCTAAATGTTTATCTAT
>CAZVEW010000067.1:0-13017 GCA_964625955.1 uncultured Vicingus sp.
AAAAATTAATCCCTTAAAATTAATCCAACTGTTGGAATGGATTCAATAGTTACGTTATTATCTTTTTGTAGGTATTTTCTAAGTTTACTCACAAAAACATCTAAACTTCTTCCGCTAAAATAATCATCATCACCCCAAATTTTAGTTAAAATTTCGGAGCGTTTAACAATTTTGTTTTTTGACTGACAAAGCAAGGTAAGAATAGCTGCTTCTTTTTTTGTTAATCGCTTTGTTTCTCCAAATCCACACAAATTCTGGTTGCTACAATTAAAAACATACTTTCCTATATTGTTAATTTCTGTTGTTTGTTCTGTATTATTTGTACGTTGCAGTACTGCTTTAATTCTACAAATTAATTCTTCTTCATTAAATGGTTTGGTAACATAATCATCAATTCCTAAGCTAAATCCTTTTATTTTATCTTCGGGTAAAGAGCGAGCAGTTAACATAATAATTGGTGTTTTTATTTGTTTTTCTCTTACCTTTTTTGCAATGGTAAATCCATCCATTTTTGGAAGCATTAAATCTAAAATTAAGAAATCAAAACTACCGTTTATACAAGCGTTATATCCCGTTGCTCCATCTCGATATAATTTTACATCAAAACCTTCGCTCTCAAGGTATTCCATGAGCATAAAGCCTAAGTTTACATCATCTTCTACTAATAATATTTTAGTTTTATTATTCATTGGATAGTGGTAATTTAATAATAAAAGTACTTCCTTTTTTTAACGAACTTTCTAAGGTTATTTTACCGTTCATTTTTTCTACAATTAATTTGGTGTAAGCCAAACCTAATCCAAAGCCTTTTACATTGTGTAAATCTCCATCTTGAATACGATAAAATTTATCAAAAACTAAATTTATTTTATTCTTAGCAATGCCAATACCATTGTCTTTTATTGAAATTAAAATAAATTTTTCATCATTTTTTGTAGAAATAATAATTTTAGGTTCTGTTTCACAGTACTTTATAGCATTATCAATAAGGTTAGATAAAGCATTGTACATAAATGAAGATTTTCCTTTAACTTTAGTATGTTTTGCATTTAGTTCTAATTGAAGAGGAACGGAAGGAAAACTTTCTTGAGCTGCTTTTATTATCTGATGAATATCAATATTGGTATTAAAATCAGTACTTAAAATATTTTCTTCACGAGCAAATTCTAAAATATCGTTACAATTTTGAATAATTCTGTTGTTTTCGGTTTGTATAATTTTGTTGTATTGACTGATTTTATCTTTTTTGTCTTCTTGTAAATTCTTAACAATCATATTGTTTGCAAAAGAGATATTGGTAAGAGGCGTTTTAAACTCGTGCATCATGTTATTTAAAAAATCTTTAATTGTATCTGCAATCATTTTTTCTCGTTGATAGTACCTAAAAGTGATAATAAACAATAAACTAATTAACACTATAAATAAAACAGAAGAGAAAAAAACCGATCCAATTTGTAAAAAAATATATTTCGATTTCTCTGGAAATTCTAAATACATAATAACTCCTGCTTTTTGAAAAACCTTATCCATATTTTTGGTATATGTTTTTTTTCCTTGACTTTGCAGGTTATTTAAATATTTCAGGTTACAAAAATCGAAATTGTAATTGAGGTTCAATTTAAATCTTTTTAGCTCTTGTTGAATGATATGGTTAACCGTTTTCCAATCTTCTTCTGACCTTAATTTTTTACTGCAATTTTTTTTATTTTGCATGAACATACATTTCTTTATACTATTACAAAAATTAGTGTTCTCAGCAATTTTATTCTCAATAATTTCCAAAACAATACTAACTTTAGCATTAAACGCTTTTTCTTGTTCGTTAGCAGCATTATATACATACACAACTTGATTAACAAGCAATGCTAATAAAAGCAAGGAAGTAAAACCAATTAACCAATAAGAATTGTTGGATTTCATAATACAAATTTAAGCATAAACGTACTTTTTATGTGTTTTTTAACTTCGTGTTAACACGAAATAACTTTACGATAACTTATTTACTACTCGTTTCGATTTAGATTTGCCGTGTAAATAATTATTAATCATATAAAATTTAAGTATTATGAAAAAATCGAAATTAATGATAGTTGGAGTTGTATTATTCTCCGTGTTTGCAATAACAGGAATTGCTTTTGCCAACAGTAATAATCACCACGCACAAACAGAACAAACCGTTGATGGTCATCACAAAAAAGAGGGTAAAAAATGTACAAAAGGAAAATGCACTCATGATAAATGTACAGATGGAGCAAAATGCGGAATGATGGGCAAATGTGAGCATAAAGGACAATGCAAAATGAAAAATCATACTTCAGCTAAAAAATAATAATTTTTTAAGTGAGTTTTGTAAAGAGTAGGTGTGGATAACACCTATTTTTGTTTATTAAAAATTAAATAATTATGAAAAAAGGAAAATTAATCCTATTGCTGTTCGCTATAGGAACGTTATTGATGAATTGTGGTAACAACGAAAAAAAACAAGTAAAGAAGGAAGGCAGTAAAAAACACGCAATGATGCAAATGAAAATGGCAAACGATGACCGTATTTCGTTAAAACTTAATGTGATGCAAAAAAATCATCAACTAAAAATGATGAGAAGCCATTTAGCAGCAGTTCAAAATATTATGCAACTTGTATCTCAAAATAAGTTTGATGAAGCTGCAGAAGTTGCTCATAGTCAATTAGGTGCTAGTGCCGAAATGAAAATGATGTGTGCAATTCCAAAAAACAAACAATTTGAAGATTTGGGATTGCAATTTCATAAAAGTGCTGATGAAATGGGAGATATGCTGAAATTAAAAGATAAAGACAAATCGTTAGCAGCATTAGCCAAAACCCTAAATTATTGTGTTAACTGCCATGCTACTTTTAAACTATAGGGGAGTTCTAAAAATTAACTTACAATAGTCGGCTCTAATTTTCTGTTTCCTCTGTAATTTCTATACGTGCAAAAATAAAGGGCAATTCGGAAAGTATTTTATAAAAATGTATTTTTAGACTACTTTAGCGAAAAGAAATAAAGAAATAGTTACCAACTTAAAAACTAATTTAGTGTAAACTCTTATCTTTACATTTGTAAACCATGTATCTTAACGAACATATCTAAAAATAGCAGCCTAAATTTAAGAAAAAATGAAATTTGAGAATCATTATGTCAATAGAAGTGGTTGGTTAAGGGCTGCAATATTGGGTGCAAACGATGGCATTCTATCAACAAGTAGTATTATTATTGGCGTTGCGGCAGCAAGTGAAACACGCACCCCAATTTTTTTAGCAGGAGTTGCAGGATTGGTTGCAGGAGCTTTATCTATGGCTGCAGGTGAATATGTTTCGGTAAGTTCTCAAGCCGATTTAGAAAGTGCCGACCTTAAAAGAGAAATAACTGAGTTAGAAGAAGAACCAGAAGCTGAATTATTAGAATTGGCTCATATATATGAAAGTAGAGGGTTGGATAAAACATTAGCATTACAAGTAGCCCAACAACTAACCGAACATAACGCTTTAGAAGCTCATGCCAGAGATGAATTGGGAATAAACGAAATTACGCAAGCCAAGCCGCTTACTGCTGCTTTAGCATCGGGCTTAGCTTTTGTTTTTGGAGGCGTGCTTCCTGTTATTATTACCCTTATTGTTGCGGTAAAACAGATGATATATTTTCAATATACTTTTGCCCTATTTTTTTTAATTGTTTTAGGGGCTGTTGCCGCAAAAACTGGTGGTTCTGACATTAAAAAAGCAATAATTAGAATTACATTTTGGGGAACAATTGCCATGGGTATTACCGCTTTTATTGGCTATTTGTTTGGTGTAAATGTTGGATAAAACAAATACGCTTTTAAAATCCAAAATTAATCCCGCCAGAAATGGTGGTTTGTTTGCCTAAATAAAAATCGGGAGTGTAAGTGGTGTTTCCCTTAATATCACTCATGGTAACTTGAAAAAAGATAAAACCATCGTTAATAATTTCGTAACGAACTAAACCTGTAATAGATTGATTTTGCCAATCAATATATTGCATAAAAGGTAAGCCTTTAATGTTTGCATTTCCTCTAATTACTTGGTAAACATGCTCGGGACCTTTAATTGCCTTGGTGTAACTTATTGATGCTTTTAAGCCCCTAATTATTTTTAAACCAGCTGCTAAATATATTTCTTGTGCATTTTCGCCTAAATAATTTCCTAAATTATAATTATTTGATTCAAAAGTAGTTGAAGCTATTTGATGGCGATAAACCCAAGGATTATTTCTAGTAAATTCGGCAATAAAATAAGTGTTTTTAATAGGGAAATTACTCACTTTTACGCCAATTTTAGTGCTAAAAATGTTAGAACTTTTTGCTGCATCAAAAACTTTTCCAATACTAATTTCATCTACAAACATGGCAAAATATAAATGTGTGTATTTTATTTGTCGTGAGCTAATATTCATAAACATTTGTGCGTTTTGTCCTAAATCATTGCTTCCTGCACCATTGTACGTATGGTCGACAGATTTATAGAACATAAACGGAATTAAGTAATAAGGTTTTATATTATTATCGGAATAAACAATAGAATTACCCAAAGAAATAAATAGATTTTTGTATGGTTTAACGGTAATTAAATTAGCTGCCAAATTTTTATTCATAAATATTTTACGTGCCTGATTGTTAATTAAATACGTTCTCGAGCTATCTAAAACTTCAGAAATTAGCCAAGCGTGTGTATAATTTAATGTTAACCATTTTACGGGTTGTATTTTAAAATCGATGTAGCCAAAAGAGGGTGGTTTGGCTGATAAAATATTAGCTCCGTGGTAATTATCACCCCAAGTAAAATCGTTTTTTACAAAACCTAATCTGCCCCATTTCCACGAGTAATAAATAGCTCCTTTCATTTCGCTATAATCGCTCCGTTTTCCTGTTACTCCTTGGTTAAATTTTATGTTAGCTCCCTGATCTAAAGTAAGAAAGTTTGATGAATTAATAATGTTAGAAACGCCATTATCTCTTAAACTTGCCATAAAACCAAAATGCTTACCAATATACCCGTAAAACTCTCCTCCATTCCAACGGTGATAATGATTGCCATTCTTGTTGGTGGCATAAGTATAACCTAAAATTGGGTTTACGGTTAAGGTAAACAGCGAATCTTTATAAAAAAATACATCTTTACGCTTTTTAAAACTGTCTTTACTTTTTAACTCTTTATTAAAATCTTGAAAATAAAATGCCAATTCTTTTTGTTGTCTTTTATTTAATTTTTCGCTATTTGTCTTAATTTTTTGTAATTTATGAGCAATAAACATTCTGGTATAGGGCTTTACAGCAGAATTTAATTCAATATATTTCATTTGAGCCATCTCATCTAAAAAATCGTAAACCGAAGAAGTTATGGGTTGCAACACCACCTGACTTTTGACTGATAAAAAGCAACAAAAACAAACAATAAAAAAACTTATTTTCTTTCTCATATGTTAGTAGTCAGTAGTTAGTTGTTAGTTGTTAGTTGTTAGTAGTTAGTTGTTAGTAGTTAGTTGTTAGTAGTTAGTTGTTAGTAGCCAGTTGTTAGTATTCACTCATTCTCCAATTATCTAATTATCACATTATCTAATTATCTAATTATCTAATTATCACATTATCTAATTATCACATTCACTCATTATCCCATTCACACATTATCCCATTATCCCATTATCTAATTATCTCATTATCTAATTATCACATTATCTAATTACTTCTTGCTTTGTGAATTAATATATTAGAAGATGCTTTAAAAAAATAACGCCAATCGGTAGCAAAAGGATGTAATTTATAGGATTGTATGTAATTTCGTTCACTTTCCATAATTTCTTGTAGCGTATGTGGTAAATCGGCATAATACGGAGGAATTAAGCCTGGTTTTACTGTTTTTCTAATTTCATTTAACTCTTTATCGTACAAACTTAAATAATGTTTGCTTAACGGACGAACACCAACAAATTTTAACTGTCCTTTTAATAAATTAAAAAACATAGGAATTTCATCTATCCATAATTTTCTAAGTACTCTTCCCCAAGAAGTTATTCTAAAATCATTTTTAAATTTTCCACCTTTTTGTAAGTTGTATTTTTGGTAAATATATTCTTGCAAATACTCAGCGTAAGGGTGCATTGTTCTTATTTTATATACTTGAATAGTCTTGCCATTTTCTCCAATCCTATTCATCTTAAATAAAATACCAAACTGTAGTTCTTTCACTGATTCAACATACCTTATTTTTTTTGCCACAAAATAATTAATATTATCAATTACATGTTCATCTATTATTTCGAAACCGCAATAAACTAACCTTCCCAAAGACTCTGCTTTAGAGATTACTTGATTTCTGCCTGCAGTAATAAAAAAATAAAACCATTTGCTTATCCATAATTTAGAAAGAACTCGTTTAAATATAAAATCGAAAATAAAATAAATTTGGGCAATAATAATGGGATATTTCTTAAATAATCTTTTTCTACGTTGTACATTTGTTTCTACACAGCCAACAAAAATACCTCCACTTTTTATTTTTTCATTACAAGCCTTAAAAAATTCATTCATCCTTTTAATGTCATTAATCTTATTTAAATTAACAATGCTTTTTTTTGTATGATTTAGTTTCTTAATATTAAACAGCGTGGTTGTTTTAACTACATCTACATCGCTAGCTGACACATCTACATATTGGCTAATATATTTAAAAGCCTTTTCTCCTTGCTCTTGTATGATGATTTCTTTATTCATGGCTTAAAAAACGACTTATTTTTTCTTGTTTTTAATAAAATAATCTACCCATAATTGGGTAACATCTTCGCACTGTTGCAACATTATTTTTTTTCTTTTTAAAAAAGTTAATTTTAAATTTGATATTTGAAGTAATTCATCAATCTTATTTAAAAATGCTTCTTCTTGACTAGTTTTAAAGCCAAAAGTTAATTGATATTTATGTTCTAGTTCTTCAAGATAGCCCAATTTACCAACAAAATCGTTAAAACGAAGTGATGGTGTTCCTAAAACAGCAGCTTCGGCAGCCATTGTTTGACTATCGCCAATATACATTTGAGCAAAATAAAGTGCTTGGTGCATATTTTTAGGATTAATGCTTATACGATAAGTTTCAAATTCTGTTGCTAATTTTCGCTCTGATGTAATATATACTCGACCAAATGGGCTTAATTTTTCGATGAGTTGCTTGGCAATGGCTTTATTTATGCCTTCTTTACCCTTATCGTGATGTGCCGTTAAGGCTGCAAATCTTAAAATAAAGTATGGTTCATTTTCTTTAATTAATTCCTTAATTTTTAATTTATCGGGTGTAAAATAATTTGGGTGTAAATAAGCCAACTCATGGTAACCATTATAGCCTATCTTTTTGTGATTATAGGGAGAAATATTACAACTATTTGGCGAAAAAACAGCACTGGCATATTTAAAGCCAAATTTTGCTAAAAAGGGTACTTCTTTGGCATCATCTTCATTTAAAATTACTGCTGGTATTTTTAATAGTTTACCTATATGAGTAATAACAATATCAGTGCCAATAAGCATTTTAGGTTTATATTTTAGTGCCAAACGAAAAAGAATAAACTCTCTTTTTAAAATGGTGAAAACTAAAGACAATTTTCCTTTCCCTTTTCTTGGTTTTAGATAAATAATATGGTAAGGCAAATCTTTTAACAAATCAAACAAAACATCTTTGGCTCTGGCTACCAAAACAATACAAAACCCTTTTGCAGCAAGCTTTTTAACTGCCACAGCAATATTATGGTAATGTGCTGGATGTCCTAAATAAAACAAAAATGTGTCGGAAGATGTTTTCATACTTCAACAATGGTAGTAAAAAATAGGTAATATGTCTAAAAAAAAACGAGGAAAAGTAATCAACAATTATACCCTAAAAACTTTTAGCTAAAGTTAATTTAGCGTTAGCAAAAGTAACAACTCGTAACCCTTTTTTATGAAAATCTTTACCCTGCTGTTTGCTTGGTGATTTATGGTAACTTTCTTTGTATTTAATTGCAATAGTTTTTACCTCATTTTTGGCATAATTGGCTAATATCTCGACTAAGCCTGCTGCCATTATTTTTTTAGTATGATAAGCAATGGTATATTGTGTGGCTTTTTTTGGCATAGCAATTTCTTGTTGCCAAACTATTTCTCCAGCATCTAATTTTTCTACCATGGTATGAATGGTTGTTCCGATTTCTTTATCGTTTTGATACAACATCCACCAACTACCAAAAACACCTCTATGCCTTGGCAAAAGTGTTCCATGAGCATTTAAACAAGCTAATTTTGGAAGATTAAGTAATTCTTTTCCAAATAATTGTGGTGGTGAAATGGATAAAATAACATCAATACCTAATGCTTTAAGTTGGTTGATGTATGCTGATGAATTAATATCATTGGTTTTTACTTCATTAATATTATTTTTTGCATAAATGCTTTTAACCGAATAAGGATTAAAAACACCCAACTTAGCTAGTAGTTTGTACCACACTTTGCAGTATATAAAAAAGCAAGTAGTAATAAAAAGCTCCCAATAAGTGTAAATTTTGGTACGTTCTAACAACCAATGTTTCATGGTTTTATTTTTACGATGAGGTTGTAAACGTGTAGCACCAACAATTGTAAAATTTTTATTTTGATGCTCGGCTAAATACCGAATTACTTTTGGAATGTAAAATGGTTCTTCTTGCGATATAATAAAAACGTTTAACTTTTTCATTTAACAAAAATCGCTTTTTTAATACTGTTTTTTATCCGTTGAACCATTAATTCTTGTATCCATTCTGTGTTGTTGTTTGTCCAACGTTGTGGGTGAATATTTTGCATAATATGATGGGGCATTTTGTTGTGCTCAAATGCAGCAATAATCTCATCTGTGGTATGAAAAGACAACTTAAAATTAGAGCTTACTTTATCTCTAACACTTACTTTATTTCCGTCCCACCTTCTGCCAGTATCGGTAATATAAAATACTTTGTTAAAATTAATATCAAAATAAGGTTCGGCAACTATTCCATAATTTTTATAATTATATTGATTCCACAATTTTCTATTATCCCATTTAGAAAGCGGACTTCCGTGCATACAAACTGTTTTTACAGGATAAAATTTTCTTAACTTATTTAACCATTTTTTAAAATGCCGAATGGCTTTTTCATTATTGCCTTTACAAATGGTTAAATCTTCATAATGATAACCTATTTCGTGACCTAAATTAACTATTTGAGTAATAATATTCTCATCAAAACTTGTTGAAACCGCTCTAAAATAATATGTCCCTTTTACGCCTAATTGATTTTGCAACTGAGCAATTTTTAAAGAATTTTGTGGTTTTTTATCTACATCATGTCGCAGTATAAACACTTTATCAAAATTATTTTTTACATAATCTTCGTAAGATGTTAACTGGTAACCATTGGCTAAAGCGG
The DNA here is from genome assembly GCA_964625955.1 of uncultured Vicingus sp. GTDB lineage: Bacteria > Bacteroidota > Bacteroidia > Flavobacteriales_E > Vicingaceae. Next base: position 9,441 of record CAZVEW010000067.1, read on the forward strand.
TTTTTAAAAGTTGCTCATATTTATCTATGGTAAAATCTTTCATCTATGCAAAACTAGTATAAAAACATCTCTATAGTTATAAAGTATTTACGGATAACAATCCTTGTCCCAAACCTGTCCTTAGCTGTTTATATTCCCCCCTAAAATTTTATTCATTTTTTTTTGGTATGCCTCAAAAGTATTTAAATCGTTATGCGAACCATTTTTTATTGTGGTTAAACTAATGTTGTTAGAGAGTTTAGCAAGTCTTTCGCTAGAATTGTAAGGAATTGTTTCATCTTCGATACCATGAAATAAGTAAATAGGAAACTTAATATCAGGCAAACATTTATTGGTTTTAAATTGGTAATGTAAAAGAATTGAATTAGGTAAATAAGGATAATGATATTTAGAAACATCGTAAAAATTAAAATAGGGGGCTTCTAAAACTAACGCTTTCACTTCTTTTTCGTGAGCCAATTTAGTTGCTATTCCTGTACCTAACGACATGCCATACATTATAATATTTTCTTCTTTATAATTAGCCAATAATTTATTATAAATCATTAAAGCATCTTTATAAAGCATTTTTTCGTTTTTTATTTTCCCTGTACTTTTACCATAACCTCTGTAATCATACATTAAAACATTATACCCTCTCGAAGTAAAATCAATGGCTCTTTGTCCCCAATTTTGCATATTTCCTGCATTTCCATGATGATAATAAACAATGCCTTTTGTGTTTGTAGCTTTAAATAAAAGAGCATTAATTACATCTCCATTAGGCATAGTGTAATTAAGTTCCTCAAAAGGAATATCAAATTTAAATTTATATTTATTGGATAGTTTTTCGGGATAAAAGATAAGCCTTTCTTGAAATATATAAATAACAACACCAAGACTTATAAGCACAACTGGCACAATTATTATGATGTATATAAAAATCTTTAACACGTTAAAAGTTTGTTAAAATAGCTTACTATTTGTAATAAATATGTATTAATAAGTAAATTTGATGCTTTATTAAAATTAAAGGTAAAATTATGAAGAAATTATTAGCTATCTTGTTTATTACCAGCTTTTCTTTAGTTGGATATGCTCAAAATAATCCTTATAAAATTAAACTAAATATTAAAGGCATGCACGATTCTACGTGCTACTTAATTAGCTATTTTGGTAACCAGCGATATTATAAAGATACAGCTACTTTTGATAAGAATGGCATTGTTGTTTTTTCAGGTAAAAAACAACTCGAAAGCGGTATTTATGGCGTTTACACTGGCGGGAAAGTTTTATTTGAAATAGTTGTTAGTGAGCCAGTTATTGATATTACCACTACCGATTCTGATAATTATATAAAAGGTATGAAAGTAAACAAGTCTCAAGAAAATAAAATATTTGTAGATCACTTAAAATATGCTACGCCAAAGCAACAAGAAACTATAAAGTTGAGAAAACAGTACGATGATGAAAGTACTAAAAAAGCGAAGAAAAAGGAAATTGAAAAGCAATTAATAAAAATTGATAAAGAAATAAAAGATTACCAACTAAATATAATAAAAAAATACCCAAAATCGTTTGTAGCTGAAATATTTAATGCAATGATTGAGCCAGAAACACCTGATTTTAAGAATGTTAAAAACGATAGTCTTGTTAAGCGTTTACGATACGATTATTATAAAAAACATTTTTTCGACCACATCAATTTTTCTAATGCAAGGATAAACAGAACGCCAATTTATCATAATAAATTAGAAAAATATTTTAAAAGTGTTGTTTTCCCGCAACCAGATTCTATCATAAAAGATGTTGATTTTGTAATAGATAAAGCTAAAGCGAGTGACGACTTATTTAAATACACAGTACATTATTTAATTAATAAATACGAACGTTCAAACATCATGGGCATGGATGCTATTTTTGTACACATAGCCTTAAAATATTATACCAAAGAATTGGCTTTTTGGGTAGATAACGACCAAATAGAAAAAGTGCAAGAAAGAGCTAAAAAATTAGAACCGCTTTTAATTGGTAAAAAAGCCATCAATTTGAGCTTGTTAGATACTTCAGGTACTAAATGGCATAATTTCTATGAAATAAAATCTAATTATACTATTCTTATATTTTGGGATCCAGAATGTGGACATTGTAAAAAAGAGTTACCTAAACTATCCGAATATTATAATACAGTTAAAGATAAAAGCGTAAGTGTTTTTGCTGTTAGTTCAGACTATAATGAAGTTTGGAAAAAGTTTATTAGAGATAATAAATTAGATTTTATAAATGTTGCTGTGCCTAAAGATGTTTATAAAGACCAAAAAAAAGCTACGGAATATATTGTTAAAGGATTTACGGATCTAAAAAGCTTAAACTATAGTAATACTTATGATGTGTACTCTACACCTCAAATTTATTTGCTGGATAAAGACAAAAAAATAATAGCTAAAAAGTTAGATACTGAACTTTTAAAAGAAGTTCTAGAAAGAGCTTTTAAAAATGATAAAAAATAATTTCTTATGTTTTTTACCTTCCTTTGTTCCTAGTAAGATTTTTTTGTAATTCATGATTGCCTTTATATAAAAACAAAATGAAAACTTTAATTCCAGCTATTGTTGTTGTTATCATTGGAATTACGATAGCTTATTTTATGATTGATAATCATAAAAGATTGAAAATCTTTAACCCTTCAGATATTAATCCTAAGTTAGTCGATAAATCGCTACAAAAAGTAGAAGAAAACCATACTGTTGGTAATTTTAACTTAACCGACCAAGATGGAAATACAGTTACAGAGAACACTTTTAAAAATAAAATTTACGTTACGGATTTCTTTTTCGCTACCTGCCCCACAATTTGTCCGAAAATGGCAACCCAAATGAGTCGGGTTTACGAAGAATTTAAAGATAATGATAATGTAATGTTTTTATCTCACTCCGTTATGCCTATAGAGGATTCTGTACCTGTTTTATATAAATATGCTAAAAAATTAGATGCAGATAGCAAAAAATGGAAGTTTGTGACAGGTGATAAAAAACAAATTTATAACCTTGCTAGAAAGACATATTTCGCTGCAGTTAGCGAAGGCGATGGAGGTGTTGATGATTTTGTTCATACTGAAAATTTTGTGCTAGTAGATAAAGAAAAAAGATTACGTGGTTTTTATGATGGAACATCAGAAAAAGATGCCGACAGACTAATTGATGATATTTATACGTTATTAGAGGAGTATAAGAATAATTAGCTAATGCTATAATTAATATTGTGCAATAATTAGATTTAAAAAAATGACAAAACTATTCTTCAAAATAACTTTAATAACTTTTTTTATTTTAGCAATAAGCTCTTGTAATAAAAAGTTAGACCAAAATAATATGTTTAAAGGGCGAGATCATGTTAATAAAAAAGGAATCTACGATACTGGCTTAAAAAGTAAAAAACCTATTTCTATTCAGATAGCCGAAGATTTAAAAAAACAACAAGAAAAAGAGGGCAATGTTAATTCGAAAAAGGCGATGAAGAAAAAGAGACGAAAAGCCGAAAAAATTAGAAGAAAACATAACCGAAAAACCCACACAAAAGTTAAAACTACTAAAGGTAA
>CAZVEW010000068.1:0-13014 GCA_964625955.1 uncultured Vicingus sp.
AATATATCGCCTTAATTTTTTCATTTTTTTGTTGTTTAGAGATGATATCTGCTCAAAATAAACCAACAAATAATACAAACGATAGCTATGTACTGGAGAAAGATTCTTTAAAAGCAAAAGATAAAATTTTCTACAATTTTGAAATGGGCGTTGGTATGGATAATAATGGTAATTTCAGTACCTTTTACAAACCTTCTTTATCCTATCAAATATCACCAAAATTTACAATAAATACGGGGTTGATGTATGTTAATAGTTCGGCAAATAATTTTCCAATAATTTCGGATTATTCTTACCATGCTTTTAGTGGAAATATTGCTCAGTATTATGCTTTTGTTGAAGGAGAATATCAATTAAATGATAAACTAATTATAGGTGGTTCAATATTCTACGATTTTGTTTCTTTTGATAATTTTAATGGACTACAAAATAATACCACAAGAAATGCACTGGATAATATTGGCTATTCAGCTAATTTTAAATATAAGCTTACAAAAAATATTTCTATTGAAGGTGAATTTAGGGTAGGAGGCAATAATAATCCATTTAATAATCATTCCTATTCACCTTTTGACAATCAATTTCATCCAAATTACGGTAATAGCCCTTTTTTAACTTGGTAGCTGTATTATTTGCTTGCGGTAGGTAAATTTTTATATTCTTTATAACAATCAATAATATGTTTACTTAACTCGTATGTTGATGCAAATTCAATAAAATGATTGCTAAAATCACAATATTTCTTAAAATCATCAATAACAAAACTATCTTTAATCTTAGTAATTCGTGCAATTAATTGTGGATTAAATTTTTTACTAATAAAAGCTTTGTATTTATCAGCCTTGATTAATTCTTTAAAATGTTTTTTATCTTGTACATACTTATTAAAGTGACCTAAAAGAGCAGAAATAGCGCCTGTAACACCACTAGAGCCATCAAAACTTAATAATTCTTGCTTAGATAAAAAGATACTCTGATTTATTTTTATACTAGTATCGGGCAAGTTAAGGTTAAGAAAAGCTGTTTTAAATTCTTTAAAATTCTTGTAAGGCAACACATTAAAAGTTCTTAGCTTGTAAGTTTCTTTTTCGAGATAAATAATATTGTTTCTATTTAAAATACAAAACCTTGTTGTTTTAAAACCAATTATTGATATTAATAAAGTATCTTTTTGTTTAGCTTCAATTTTAAAAGTTCCATTTGCTTTACTTATAACTCCTTTATTAGTTTGAAGGTTAATAATATGAGCATTTTCTATTGGTGTAGCATCTACCTGATTTCGAATAATACCTGTTGTAATTGATGTTTGAGCATGGATATAGGTAATTGAAGCTGATAACAGTAATATTAAAAATGTTATTTTAAGTAATAATTTCATTAATAAGCGTACTAAATGGTTACTCCTATAATACAAATATCATCTATTTGTTCTAAATCTCCTTTCCAAGAGGTAAGCGTTTCTCCAATTACTTTATGTTGTTCATTCATCGGTTTTTTATGAATTTCCATAAGCATTCTTTTAAATGGTTTGTACATAAACTTTTTTCCTTTAGCTCCGCCAAATTGGTCAGGGAAACCATCAGAAAAGGTGTAAATTACATCTCCTTTTTGTAATTGTATTTGATGAGAGGTAAAGGGTTTAGCGTTATCATATTTTCCAATAGGTTGTTTATCTGGCTTTATTTCGTTAAGCTCGTTATTTCTAATATAATATAAACCATTGTTTGCTCCAGCAAAAGAAAGCATTAATGTATTTATGTTAAGAGAGCATAGAGCTATATCCATGCCATCATTAACATCGGTGTCACTTTTTTCGAAAGTTTCTACCACTAATTCTCTGGTTTTATTTAAGATTTTATCAGGCTCGGTAAGTTCAAATTCTCTAACAGATCTATTCATAGCATTATTGCAAACTACGCTAACCATGGCTCCTGGTACGCCATGCCCTGTGCAATCTGCGGCAGCAAAAATAATGGTATCTTGTACCGATTCCATCCAATAAAAATCGCCAGCAACAATATCTTTTGGCTTGTAAAAAATAAAACTATTTGGCATGTAATCTCTTACTAATTTTAGTGGTGGCAATATAGCATCTTGAATCCTTTTTGCATAAGTAATACTATCTCTAATTTCCTTATTCTGAACCTCAATTTCTTCTTTTTGCTGTAAAATAACTTTATTGGCTTTGTTTTTTAGCCGATAGCTCCTGTAAGCCAATAAACCGAGAAAAGAGATGATGAAAATAAAAATGACGGATAAAAATATGGTTGTTTTTTGGGCTTCTATTTCTGATGTTTTTGTAACGATTTCATTACCCTGATTTTTTATTTTTATTTCGTGATGTTTTACCAGCAATTCTTTTTCTTTTAATAATTTTTCCGTTTCAACATATTCATTTTTAATTTGTTGTAGGTTATCTTCTTCAATTTTTAACTGTTTTTCTTGTTCTATAAGTTCTTTTTGTTTGGCATTAATGTTTGCACTTAAGTTAGCTAAATTTTCTTTTTGTGAGTTTATTTTTTGTAGTTGGTTACTTATTAATTCTTTTTGTTGCTTTATTTCTTGTTCCGATTTTTTTATTAGCAGTTCTTTTTCGTTTATTTCGGCTATTTTAGCTTTTAATGCTGCTTTTTTTTCTTTTAGTTTTTTTGTGTTTATCTCAATTTCTTTAATAAGTTTCTTTTGATTGGCAACTAATTGAGATAAATCTTTGGTATCTATTTGAACGGTTTTTTTATCGGTACTTGTTAAATGTTCTATTTTATCAATTAATGTAACCCATTCTCTTTCGCTTTTTATGGCTATGGTTTTTAAAACAATATTAACTTCTAGACCAACATGCTTGCATTCTTCTTCGTTTAGCTCAAATTTTATAACATCGCCATCAATTACAAAATTTATCATAGAGTAGCCAAAAGGATACCCTTTAGCAACAAGTAAAACAGGGCTTTCTTCTATGTTTTTATATAAGCTATTAATTTGGGTTTTTTTGGGATTGTCAAAATAAAGTATTTGTAATTTTTTTATGTTCTTTTCATCTTTAATGCGGTAAATTTTAATAGGTTTTCCCCAAACTTTTTTCTCTTTTGCCATTTTAACTAACTCATCATAAACATAGCTGTTTGTATCTCCAATTACACCTATTTTAAAGGTTTTTAGTGTATCAAAGTTGGGCCATTTTATGTATTTCGAGAAATTATAAATGAATAAAGCCTGTTTTTCTCCATGATTATTTTTATTTTGAGCCGTAGCAAAAACATAACTCATTACTAGGAAAATAATAATAACTTTTTTATTTGGGATTAATTTCATTCGACTTTTTTTATTACCCGAAAAGTACAAAAAAACATTTAAAAATAGCATTAAAGCATACGAATTAAATATTTATAGTGTAAGCACCATCTAAATTAACCGACCAACATTTTTGTTTTAAGATTTTAGCTTCATCTTTTATTTTTTTTGATACAAAATTTGAATTTGACGAATCTAAAATAATGTATTTTGGCGTAAATATTTTAAGTAATTCAGCTAAACTTAGTTCAGTATTTTTTGTTAAAATTAGGTAATCAATAATTAATTTATTCTTTGGTTTAAAAGTTTTAAAGTGGTTATCGAGTATAGCAATTCTTTTACCGTAAAATTGCAAATAATTTTGTTTTATAAATATATTGAGATTAGAAATTCTAAAGATATTAGAAAGTTGATATTTCTTTAAAAGCTTATCTAAAGGAACAATTTTTTCATTTTTAACGCCAGTATTTATCCAATTATTTTGCACATGAAACAACAATTTACTGGTGTTTTTATAAAGTTTTATGTCCGATAATAAAATATTATCATCTCCATCAATAAAGTTAATTGCTGAGTTGTTAGGGATATTATAAACGATTAACTTATGTTGTGCTAGGTGAGTAAATTTAATCCAAATAAACGAAACCAAAAATATTGAGATAAATACAGAGGAATAAAGAAAATATTTAAATTTTCGATAGGTAATTAATAGTATTAAAAATATTATTACCAAGTAAATTAAATAAGTATCGGTAATGCTAAACCGAATATTTTTTGTTAATGAATATGGAATTTTATCGATGTAATTTACCGTCCAATTTAAAAATTCAATAATATATTTTAAGGCAATTGCCAAATAATCAGAAGCAAGAGGTATCCATGAAAGTGAAAGGGTAATTAATCCTAAATATAAAATTAAAATAGCTAAAGGAATTACAATTAAATTAGAGAGTAAAAAGTAATTAGGAAATTGATGAAAATACAATAAACCTAAAGGGAAAGTGGCAATTTGAGCAGCAATTGAAACAGCGGTAATACCCCAAATTTTATCGGGTAACCACCATTTTAAACGAACAAAATTATAAACCCAAGGCTGAATAATTACAATGCCAATTACGGCTAAATAAGAAAGTTGAAAACCTACTTCCATTAAAAGTAAGGGGTTGTAAATAAGTAAAGCAAATGCAGAGGCAGCCAAAGTGTTAAAAAAGTTTGAATTTCTGTTGGTCGTTTTGGCAATTACTATAAAACTAAACATGGTTGCTGCACGCATTACCGATGGAGATAAACCTGTTAGTAAAGCATAGCTCCACAAAACAATAATGAGTAAAAATCCTTTAATAATTTTGCCATATTTTAGTTGCTCAAAAAATTGAAATAACTGACTAAAAATCAGAAAAATAACGCCTACGTGAAGTCCAGAAACAGCTAAAATGTGCATTGCTCCAGCACTAGAATATGCCGATTTTAGCTGAGTATCAATATCGTCTTTATACCCAAGAATTAAAGCTGAAGCAACGGCTAATTCTTTGCCTTTTAATCCTTTTTTATTGAGCGTATTAATTAAGTTTTTTCTGATGTTTTGAGCAACAACAAATAAAGAGTTGTTATTGGCTTTCTTTAGTAATTTCCAGTTAGAAGTGCGTAAAAATGCTTGTTGATGGATTAAATGAAAAGATAAATATTTTCTATAATCAAATTCGTTTGGGTTTTTTGGCGGAGGAACATTTTCTAAGTGAGGTTCAAAAGAAATAACATCGCCAATGGTTAAAAAATTTGATAAGGAATCTTTTTGTAAATAAACAACAATTTTACCGCTACTATTTTGCCATATTTTATTACTTTTTATCCCTTTTATATTTAAAACAGCTTTTATCGATTTTGTTTTTATTACAGGAGCTTCGATTAATTCCCCAACTAAAAATTGGTTTTTAGTCTTGTTTAAAGATAATGTGTTAATGCTTCCTTGTTGGCTTTTTATGGTGGTTAAACAAAATGCAGCTAAAAAAATGTTTAAGTGAATTAAAACACCAAAAAGCCATCTATAATTATAGTTGGAATTGGTTTTTTTTATCAACAACAAAACAAAATAAATACTAGTAAAAATTCCTAATAAATAAAAGGATACAGTATTTGTTTGCTTTAAATAAACGGCAGTAATTATCCCTAAAACAAAAGGAAGTAATAACCTTAATAGTGGTATTTTATTTAAACTTTGTTTCATTATAAAAACTAATCTATAATTTTAAATTTAATACTTAGTTTTGATGTTGATTAAATTGCATACACTACATATATATTTTTATGACTAAAATACTACTAATATCGCTCATTTTATCTACTAATTTTTTGTTCTCTCAGCATGTTGATGATAAAATTAAAAATCTTCAACAAAAATCGGATACATTAAAAGAACAACTTGCTGAACTAAAGTCGGCAATTGACGATTTAAAGTTAAAAAAAATAAGGGAAGATATCGATAGAATAGGCTTACCCAGATTAAAAAAAGGAGAAGAAGTGATTAATCATTTAGCTTATAGTTTGGTTTATTCAGAAAAAAACGAAGAAGCGAAATGGGTGGCTCACATTATATTACCAGATATAATTAATGGCGTAGCAGGCAGGTCGAACGATTTTAGACCAGACCCTTTAATAAAAACAGGTAGTGCGGTAGAGCAAGATTATTTTTTAAAAACCTTAAAACCAGGAACTAAAGATAAATACACCTATGATGGCTTTGGTTATGATAGAGGGCATTTAGCACCTTCGGCAGATTTTCGTTGGAGTAAAGAAGCTTTGTCAGAATCTTATTTTTACTCAAATATGACTCCTCAATTAGATGATTTTAATCGTAAAAAGTGGGCAGATTTAGAGGGTTTACTTCGTGGATATATTTATGATCATCCGCACACACAACTATATATTGTTACTGGTCCTTTTTTAGAAGATAGCATGGCTGTTATTGAAAGAGGAGTGAATAAAGTAAGCATTCCGAAATACTTTTTTAAAGTAGCTTTAGATTTAAAAAATAAAAAAGCCATTGGGTTTATTATGCCAAATATAGACATGAAATACCCTGTTGCTAGCTACGCTGTTACCATCGATTCGGTAGAGAAAAAAACGGGAATAGATTTCTTTTACCAACTAGAAGATGAGTTAGAAGATGAGTTAGAAAGTCAGAAAAATGTAACAGATTGGGTGCCTAAGAAACAAAAAAATGATGTTGACCCCATTTACCAGCCAAGTTTGCCTTCAGGAACTTTTAATACCGTTCAGGCAAAACGTTTTATGGGCTTAAATAAAAAAATAACGGTTATGGGGACTGTTGTTGGAGCAAAAAAAACAAGAAATGGACATTTGTTTTTTAATTTAGATAAAAATTATCCCAACCAAATATTTACTGTTGCTGTTTGGAAAAAAAATATTATTAATTTTAGTTACGACCCTTTAACAGAATGGAAAGGAAAACAAATTTCATTTAGAGGGAAAATAGCTGATTTTGATGGTATTCCAACCATGATTATTGAAAAAGGAAGTGCCGTAGAAATTCATCAAGATGGTAAAATGATAATGGTTATAGGGGGAGAATAATTAGATTTTTACTTTTTACTTACTCTAAAGGTATAACCTACGGCAATAACTCCTTCTAAATAACCAAGTTTTTGACTGCCTCTTCCTCCAACGTGAGTTGAAACAAAATGTGTTAAATCTACATAGCCACCAGTAAACCTAGTTTGAATAAAAAATCGGTTATAAAATTCCATTTGTAAAGTACTGCTAAGTGAAGTGTTGTAACCTGCTAAATGAAACCCTTTCCAACTGCCACCATCTAATTCGTTATTAGCTGTTCCTAAAGCAATGGCATCTGGGTCGCCATGGTTTGGGTCTGCTTCTCCAAGCACATTTGCCTCCGTATCAGTTAACGTGGCTCCCATACCAACAGATACTTCTATTGATAAACAAAATTTCTTAGCAGGAGATACCCATAAATTTTCTTTTCTAGCAAATTCAAATGTAAAATTATTTAAGCCATCACAATGTTCTAATCGAGGCACAATGCCATCGGGAGTATCGCCAGCTTGGTGTATATGATTGTTGTCGTGCTTTAGTCCTTCCCCAACTATAACGGGTGTATTTTGATAGATTCCTGCTAAGGCTCCATTAGCAATAGTGCCAGTCATATTCGTAGTTTGTTCCTCAATTTCATATTTCATGTGTGCATGTCCAAAAGAAACACTGTATTTATCGGTTAAATAATATCCAACTCGCCAATCGTATTGAGGAACCGAAATTGAGGACGGATTAATGTATGTTTTAAATTTCCGAGAAGGACTATCAGTTGCTTTAACGTTTTTTATTGTAAAATCGTAACCATTACCTCTAAGTCGTATATTGCTATTGGTGTATATGGAACGGTTATATCCCCAAAAAAAATACATTTTTCCTTTTCTTTTATAAGTATATCTTCCTTTTTTTGCAGTTAAAGATGCGTTTTCTGTTTTTAAACTATCTTTTATAACTTGGGTATAAGCAGGAATTAGACTGAAAGTAAAATATACCAACAAGCAAATAATTATTTTTCTTTTATTCATACATTTAACGATTGAACTGTATTTTATTGATAAAATTATTTGTTGATTATCAATGTTTTAATAGTCTTTCTTTTACTGCAATTTTACTATAATTTCAGTTTAAAAACTATGAGTATTATCATAAAAAGGCGTTATCATTATCTGTTGGATTTTAAGTAAAAATCACACCTTCTCAGAAACTTGTTCGATGTAAGAATTTCAAAAGTAAAAAATAACTATTACACAGTTAAATGCGATGTTTAGAAGAAAACAGCATCTTCTATTTTATCTGTAAAAACCTCAAAATCAGTCGAGAAGTCAAAAAAAAGCTTGTTAAATTCAACTTATAATTGAGGTTCTTGCTTCTCAACTTGTCTTAAACAAACTCCGACAATGCTAACCAACGGTTGGTTTTATCCTCTAATTCAGTACTAACTTCGCCTAACTCTTTAGATATGTTTAACAGTTTTTCGTGATTAGCCGAGTTTTCGTTTAGTAAATTATTTAATTCTCCTTTTTGTTGTTCTAACAGCAGAATTTCTTTTTCTAAGCTCTCAAATTCTAACTTTTCTTTGTAAGATAATTTTACTTTTGGATTAGTATTTTTTGTTTGAGGTTCAAGACTTACAATTTGCTTGTTATTTGTATTTTCAATTTTGTTGTTAACCTGTTGTTTTAAATTGTTCCTATAATCGGTATATTTTCCAATAAAATCTTTAATTTTTCCCTCTCCTTCAAAAACAAATAAATGGTCAACCAATTTATCCATAAAATACCTATCGTGAGTTACCACCATTAAACATCCTTGAAAATCTTCTAAAAACTCTTCTAAAACCTGTAATGTTATGATATCTAAATCATTAGTTGGCTCATCTAAAATTAAAAAATTAGGATTTTTCATTAAGATAGTAAGTAAATACAACCTGCGTTTTTCGCCTCCGCTTAGCTTCTCAACCTGATTATAGTGCATATCTTTGGTAAACAAAAACTTTTCTAAAAGTTGTGCCGCAGTCAATTTCTTTCCTTTTGCAAGCGGAATAACTTCTGCAATATCTTTGATGGTTTCTATTACTTTTTTATTGTCTTTAAATTTCATTCCTTTTTGCGTATAATACCCAAAAACGACTGTTTCTCCTACAATAATTTTACCACCATCGAGCAACTGATTTCCAAGAATCATTTCTAAAAAAGTAGTTTTTCCTACACCATTTTTTCCTACAATACCAATGCGTTCTTTCTTTTTAAAGATATAATTAAAATTGTCTAAAATTTTAAAATCACCAAAAGATTTTTTAGCATGGTGTATTTCTATGATCTTCCCTCCCAACCTACTCATATTAATAGCCAACTCAACTTTAGAATTATCTCTTTTTTGATGAGCGATTTCTTTGGTTTCATAAAACGAATCTTCGCGATATTTTGCCTTTGTTCCTCGTGCTTTTGGCATTCTCCTCATCCATTCTAACTCTTTTCGATAAAGGTTTTTAGCTTTATCAACATTGGCATCAAAGACTTCTTCTCTTTGTTGTTTTTTTTCTAAAAAATAGCTATAATTTCCTTTGTATTTATATAATGTTTGGTTGTCTAGCTCTATAATTTCGTTGCAAACTCGCTCTAAAAAATACCTATCGTGGGTAACCATTAAAATGGTAATATTTTCTTTTGAAAGATAATTTTCTAGCCATTCTATCATATCTAAATCTAAATGGTTGGTCGGTTCATCGAGGATAATAAAATCAGGTTCTTCAATTAATACCTGAGCTAAAGAAATTCTTTTTTGCTGTCCACCAGAAAGTTGTCCTATTTTTTGGTCTAAATCGTGAATTTTTAATTGTCCTAAAATTTGTTGGATTCTAGTTTCGTAATCCCAAGCATTTAGGTTTTCCATATTTTCAAATGCTTTTTGCATTTGCTCGTTATCATTAGGGTTTAATATTGCCTTTTCGTAAGCAATAATTGCCTCTATTTGAGCAGATTTTGATGCAAAAATTGTTTCTGATATGGTGTGTTCATCAATGTAGTTTGGCGATTGAGAGAGTATGCCTACTTTAATTCCTTTGCGGTAAGTTACTTTACCCGAATCAAAATTTTCTGTACCTGCTAATATTTTTAGTAGGGTAGATTTACCAGTTCCATTTTTAGCGATAAATGCAACTTTTTGTCCTTTTTCTATGCCAAAAGTAATATTTTCGAAAAGTACTTTTATACCAAACGATTTTGTTATTTCTTCTACCGATAAATAATTCATTTCTTATTTTTAAGAACTCGTTCTAATGCTATTGCAGCATAAGTATAAGTGGGTTTTAATTTAAGTGCTGCTCTAAAATTCTCTTCCGCATTATTGTAATCTTTAATTTTTTCGTAACATAATCCTCGGTTGTAATAAGCTTCTAGGTATTTAGGTTCTATTGCTAGTGCTTTAGTATAGTTTTCTATTGCTTTTTTATAGTCGTTTAAATATTCTTGGTTAATAAAACCCATGTTGAAATAAGGTTCTCGGTATTTTTTAATGCTGAGTAATTCTTGGTAAGTTTTAATGGCTTCATCGTATTTTCCTTTATCTTGGTTACAAATAGCATAATCATAAAGAGCTTCTAAACTTGTGGGTCTAATTCTGATGGCATTTTTATAATACGCAATTGCTATATCATTAGGTTTATTATAATATAAAGCACCTAGTTGTATGTACGCATCATAGTAATCATTTTCTTGTTCAACAGCAGTTTTAAAGCTAGAAATTGCTGTAACAGTATCTTTTTTTTGTAAAAAAATCATTCCTTTTAAAAAATAAGTTTCGGCACTGTAAACATTTCTTTTTAAGGCTGCATCGGCATAATCTAAAGCTTGCTTATAATTATCGACCAAAAGAGCTAACCAGCCTAACTGTATTCTGGCTTCTACATTATTGTTATCAATAAACATACATTTGTCTAAGGCTTTTTTACTTTCTTTTAATTTACCTTGTCTTTTGTATAATTCTGCTTTTAATAAATAAAATTTAGGTTGAAGAGAATCCACACTAATAGCTCTATCAATATCTTCAATTGCTTTTGGTAATGCACCATATTTTTGATAAAGTTTGGCTCTTTTCAGGTATAAAGTAGGGTTGCTAATGTCATTTTTTAATTGATTATTTATGTTTTTAAAAGCAAGCTCTTGCTCAGAAAGTGTTGTGTCTTGTGTTATAACAACTTTATCTTTGTTTAAAGTTTCTGTTTTGCTTCCGCAAGAAAAAAGGGTAAATAAAGTAACTATTCCTAAAAGATATACTATTTTCATCATTGTAAAAAATAAAAAACCTCACAAAATGTGAGGTTCAAAGTTAATTATTTAAGCTCAATTTTAGTTTATTTTTAGTACTTCAATTATTTTTTGTTCCAATTCGTCAGCTAATTCTGGATTGTCTTGCAAAAGTGCTTTAACGGCATCTCTTCCTTGACCTAATTTGGTTTCACCATAACTGAACCAACTACCAGCTTTTTTAACGATGTTATTATCGACAGCTAAATCTAAAATTTCTCCTACTTTAGATATGCCTTTTCCATACATAATATCAAATTCTGCTTTACGGAAGGGAGGTGCTACTTTGTTTTTAACCACTTTAACCCTTGTTCTGTTACCTATCACATTTTCACCATCTTTTATTTGCGATGATCTTCGAATGTCTATTCTAACAGATGCGTAAAATTTAAGTGCGTTACCTCCTGTTGTTGTTTCTGGATTGCCAAACATAACACCAATTTTTTCTCTTAATTGATTGATAAATATAGTACAGCAGTTGGCTTTTTTTATAGAGCTGGTTAATTTTCTTAATGCTTTCGACATTAATCTAGCTTGTAATCCCATTTGAGAATCGCCCATTTCACCTTCTATTTCAGCTTTTGGTGTTAATGCAGCTACAGAATCAATAACTAACAAATCAATTGCACCTGAACGGATTAAATTGTCAGCAATTTCTAAGGCTTGTTCGCCATTATCTGGCTGAGAAATAATTAATTCATTAATATCAACACCTAAAGAAGTGGCATAAGAAGGGTCGAAAGCATGCTCTGCATCTATAAAAGCAGCTATTCCTCCTTGTTTCTGACATTCGGCAATTGCGTGAATTGTTAAGGTTGTTTTCCCCGATGATTCTGGGCCATAAATTTCTACTACTCTTCCTTTTGGATATCCTTTTATGCCTAATGCTAAATCTAAGGTTAATGAACCTGTTGGAATAACATCTACATCTTGAATTGCGGCATCACCAAGTTTCATTACTGTTCCTTTTCCGTATGATTTTTCTAACCTATCCATGGTTAGTTGCAATGCTTTTAATTTTTCTGCGTTAACTTCTGCCATTTTTTATTTTTTAATTGGTGTAATTATTTTTAACACTACAAATATAGGCTAAAACATCTACAAATTGTAGTTTTATTTAAACTTATATCATTTCATCAATAATAGCAAGGTTTTTAAACTGCTAATATTTGATTTGTATGATCCTTAGTTTTAACTTTTGTGATTATATCTTCTATCATTCCTTCTTCATCAATTATAAATGTTGTTCTGTGAATTCCATCATAGGTTTTTCCCATAAACTTTTTTTCTCCCCAAATGCCATATCTGTTTAGAAGTTCTTTATTGGTATCGGCAAGTAAATTAAAGGGTAATTTATGTTTTGCTATAAATTTTTGGTGTTTAAGTTCATTATCGGCACTAACACCTATAACTTCATATCCTTTATTTTTTAAGACATCATAATTATCTCTTAAATTACAAGACTCCATGGTGCAGCCTGGTGTTAAATCTTTAGGGTAAAAATAAAGGATAATTTTTTTTCCTTTATAATCTGCTAATTGATGATTTTTACCGTTTTGGTCTTTTATACCTAATTCAGGAGCTTTATCTCCAACTTTTAAATGAAACATATTGCTAACTTTAAATTTGAGTTACAAAATACCAAATTTCTTTTGTGAAAAGTAAATTTAAACTTTGATTGTTATTAACAAAAGTTTAACGTAACCTTTTATAGGGGAGTTCAATAATTCATTCGCATCAAAATTTTCATCACCCAAACCTACAGGCTGCCCCATGAATTTTCTGAATTTCTTTTTTAAAAAAACCTCAAACTTTTAGTTTGAGGTTTTTGTGACCTGGCTGGGTCTCGAAC
>CAZVEW010000069.1:0-12975 GCA_964625955.1 uncultured Vicingus sp.
TTGCAGCGTGGTTTCCGTTGCTCGCTAAAAACTATAAAGTAGTGTTTCATGATACCAATCTTAAAAATGTTTATTACAGAAATGATGGAAGCATGGGCTTGGCATGGGATAATGAACGAGGTGTAATGAGGGCTATTGAAGAATATTTTAACACCAAATTTGATGAGACTAAAGATTTTAAAACAATTAAAGATGGCGTTTTAATAACACATTATGCCAATTGTTGTGGCTTTACTATTCTTGAAAAATTAGATGATTAATTTGCTATTATCAGCCATTTTGAAATTAAATTGAATTATTTCATAAGAAAAAACAGGTCAAAATGTCTTAAAAAAATCAATGGTAAGAAAATTGTAAAATAAAAAGAGTTTATTATAAATTTGCAATATGATTTTTGAGGCAGGATTAATTGGTTTATTGAGAACGGTATTAATAATTTTTATTATTTTTTATGGATTTAAATTATTGGTACGCTATGTTTTCCCTGTTCTTTTAAAAAATTGGGTAAACAAAAAAATGAACCAATTTCAAAACCAAAGTCAATCTCAGTTTAACGAGCAAGAGCAAGCAGCACAATTTGTTAAAGAACATGAAGGCGAAGTAAAAATAAAATCTACATCGAAAAACAAAACGGAAACAGAAGGAATGGGCGATGAGGTTGATTATGAAGAGGTAGAATGATTTTTAATAATCTCTAACTACAAACAAACGTTAACTTGCTTCGAAAAAAGTATGCTTACCTATTCTAACTTAAACATCTTAAAAAAATGAAAGGAATAATTATGCTAACAACATTAGTATTATGTATTTTTCAAATTAATGCACAAACAACAGCGGTAGAAACTAGCTTACTGAAACAAAATAAAGATAGCTTAGACGGTTGGAAAATAGGGGGCGTTTTTAGTGCTAATTTTAGTCAAGTTAGTCTAACCAATTGGTCAGCAGGTGGCGAGAGTTCTATTGCTTTAAATACTTTATTAAATGCTTTTGTTAATTATAAAAAAGGAAACGCTACTTGGGGTAACTCTTTAGATTTGGCTTATGGTATGTTAAAATCGGGAAAAGATTTTGTAAAAAAAACAGATGATAAAATTGATTTCACTTCCAAATATGGACAAAAAGCGTACAAAAACTTATATTACGCAGGCTTAATTAATTTAAAATCGCAGTTCACTAAAGGCTATAACTACCCTAACGATTCTATCAAAATTTCTAATTTCTTAGCTCCAGCTTATGTTTTAGGTGCAATAGGTATGAATTATGGCCTGAGCGATAAATTTACCTTATTTATTTCTCCATTTACAATGAGAACAACAATTGTTAACGACCAAAATTTAGCAGATATTGGTGCATTTGGTGTTGATGCAGCACAATATGATGCACTTGGTAATTTAATTAAACATGGTAAAAGAATTCGTTCGGAATATGGTGGTTATTTACGACTTATATACAGAGGCAAACTTATGAAAAATATTAATATCCAAAATAAGCTGGAATTATTTTCGAATTATATAGATAATCCAAGTAATATTGACGTAAATTGGGAAGTATTAATAGCAATGAAAGTAAATAAATATATTTCAGCAACAATTTCTACCCAACTTATTTATGATGACAATATAGATATTATGGTTGATAATAATAACGATGGATTAATTGATGCTATTGGTCCAAGAGTTCAATTTAAAGAAGTAATAGGCGTGGGATTAAGCTATAAATTTTAAAGAGTATAAAAGTTCATCTTTTTACTTGGAAAGGTGCTTGGGCTTGGGATTGCCTCAATTTATTTCAAATGATTCCATTTCCAATTCTTTTAAATACTTTAGCTTATTAGTATAAATATTTGAATATAATGTTAAATACTTTTTTAAATATAAAAAGTATTGATTATCATTGCAGTTGAAAAATGAATTAAAAATCTTTTTATAAGAATAACTTAAATAATAATGAAAAATCGAAACGTAAAATTATGGGCGTTGGCTCTACTAACAACTACTGCTTTTGTTGCTTGTAACCCTCTATCTAAGATGATTAAGCGACAAGCTGAGGTGAATTATGAAATAACTCCAAACCCTGTAGAAATGCACGGTGATAGTATTGAAATTTCTTTAAAAGGAAGTTTTCCAACAAAGTATTTTAATAAAAAAGTATCAGCAACCATTACACCTGTAATTGTTTATGGTGATAAATCTGAAACTTTTGCTCCTATTAACTTAAAAGGAGAAGTGTCAGAAGCTGAAGGCACAACAATAAACTACGAAAAAGGAGGCAGTTTTTCTCATACAGCAAAAATCCCATACAAAGAAGGAATGGACGTTGCAACCATAGAGTTAAGAGCTACTGGCGAATACAAAGGAAAAACAAAAGATTTAGACCCACGTAAAGCAGCCGATGGAACAATAATTACCCCTAAATTGGTAATGTCATCCGACAAAGCAATTATGGGTACAGACAAATTCGTTAAATTTACTTTAGAAGATAATAATGTTGAAATTCATTATTTAGTAAATAATGCTACCGTTAGAGGTTCTGAAATGACACATGCTGAAATTAAAGACCTAAAAGCTAAAATTAAAGATTGGAATAACGATGGAAAAATGGAATTTAGTAGCTTGGTTATTGATGCCTATGCTTCTCCAGAAGGTGAAATTGCTAAAAATGATAATTTAGCAAACGAAAGAGCCGCTTCTGCCAATAAAGCTTTATTAGCTTTACTAAAAAAAGCAAAAGTAGAAGTGCCAGAAGGATTTTCTAAATTAACAGGCAAAGGTGAAGATTGGGCTGGATTTAAAAAATTAATGGTCGCCTCTGAAATTAAAGACAAAGAATTAATTATAAGAGTTTTAGAACAATATGCTGATTTAAACAAAAGAGAAGAAGAAATTAAAAATTTAGCCGCAACTTACAATGAAGTAGCAAAAGAAGTTTTACCTCAATTAAGAAGGTCTCAAGCTAACTTAATTATGAAACATAATAACTTAACTGATGATGAGATTAAAACATTAGTTGATACTAAAATTGATTCTTTAGATGTAGAACAAATGCTTTATGCAGCTACTTTGTACAACGATGTAGCAAAAAAAGAATCCATTTACAAAAGTGTTTCTTCCACTTATCCTAACGATTGGAGAGGACCAAACAATGTAGGGTTTATTTATGTTTCTCAAAATAAATTAGCCGATGCAAAAGCCGAATTTGAAAAAGCAAATAAATTATCACCAGACAATGCAATTGTAAATAACAATTTAGGAGTTATTGAACGATTAAATGGTAACTTAGATGCTGCAATGGCTTATTATGATAAAGCCTCAGGAGCAGGAAGTGAAGTAGCTCAAAATAAAGGAATTATTAATATAATTAAAGGCGATTATACAACTGCTGTAAATAATTACTCAGGTGTAAAATCATTTAACGCAGCTTTAGCAAACCTTTTAAATGGAAATAATTCTATTGCAACAACAATTGATGCTTCTAGTGATAAAGACGAAGCATTATCTTACTACCTTAAAGCAATTGCTGGAGCAAGAAATGCAGATAAAGATATGATGGTTAACAATTTAAAAACAGCCATATCTAAAGATGCTTCTTTAAAAGCAAAAGCTAAAACGGATGCTGAATTTATTAAATTTAGAGAAGATGCAGGATTCCAATCTGCAACCAATTAAAAATATATAAAGCAAAAAAAGCCGTAAATTTTATTTACGGCTTTTTTATTACCTAAATCCTGTTAAATAATTTTAGCAAATAAAAAACAAGCAAACTGTTGACTTTTACCAAATAATCATCTACCTTGCACTATTATTAACTAATAAATCAATCTTGATGAAAAAAATACTATTTATATGTTTCATTGTTGGAGGAACAATTGCTTTTTCTTCTTGTAGTAACCCTGAATGTCAATGTACCGATGCTAATGGAACAACGAGTACATTTAACGAAAATGATTGCAACTGTGATGTTCAAAAAGCCTGCGATGATTTAGTAGCTTTAGGAAGTAACTGTCACGTAAAATAATTCTGAAATACTAATTTGTTGGTAATTGTACATTAAATTATCACAAACTTTTTTATTTACCATGCAAATTTTAAATAGTATTCTCAGATTTTTTGTTGGGATAGTTTTTTTATTTGCTGCTTTATCGAAATTATTTCCCATAGAGCCATTTGAAGTTACCCTTGTTAATTTAGGTGTTACCAATTGGTTGCTTGTGCCTTTTATGGCTAGAATTTTTATTTCTTATGAACTGTTTTTAGGATTGTGTATTGTTTTTAACTTATGGTTTAAAAATAAAATTTATTACCTAACTCAAGGCACATTAATATGCTTTTCTGCTTACCTTATTTTTGTGTTAATTACCAATGGAAATACAGATGACTGCGGCTGTTTTGGTAATTTAATTTCGTTAACCCCTTTACAATCATTACTCAAAAATCTGGTATTAATATTTATTTTAATTTTCATTAAAAGAAGTTATTACCATACAGGGTTAAGGTGGCTTGTTTTTGTATTTATTTCATTATCAATTAGTTTTGTGTTTTTAATTAACCGTGTTGGCATACAAAATGCACAAGCCAAAGAATTAAATGAGAAAGTCGATTTTTCTAAATTACCAAATTTATATGCTACAAATAATAAAGTAAATTTTCAGGAAGGGGAAAAAATTGTTGTATTTTTAAGTGTAGCTTGCACTCATTGTAAAAATGCTGCTTACAGATTGGCAACATTAAATCATTATAAAAAAATAACCAATATGTATTTGGTTATCGCATCTAAAGAAGAAAAAAATATTCAGCCTTTTTTAACAGCAACAAAATTACATTTTCCTTTTATTTGGATGAATAATGATGATTTTTTTCATTACAGTGGAGGAAGTTTACCTGCTTTTGTTTACTTAGAGAATGGTGTTATAAAGAAAAAATGGACAGGCGAATTTTTTGATATTGAAGAACTAAAAACTTTTGTAGAATACAAGCCTTAAATTTTTAACTTACACGTTAAATCCCATAAAACAACCCCAACACTTACCGAAATATTTAAAGAATGTTTTACACCATATTGAGGAATTTCAATAACTACATCACTCATATTAACAATTTCTTGTTCTACACCTTTTACCTCATTACCAAAAATAAGGGCAATTTTATCGTTGCTGTCTGCATTAAAATTATTTAACATCACACTATTTTCTGTTTGTTCGATAGCAACAATTTTATAAGCGTTTTCTTTTAAACTGATTATTGCTTTTGTTGTAGATTCAAAATATTTCCATTGAATAGTTTCGGTAGCACCCAAAGCAGTTTTTTGTATTTCTCGGTGAGGAGGTCGAGCAGTAATACCACACAAATAAATGGCTTCTATTAAAAAAGCATCGGCAGTTCTAAAAACACTACCAATATTATTTAAGCTTCTAATATTATCTAAAACAATTATAATAGGTGTTTTATCAGCCAATTTAAAATCTTTGATAGAAATTCTATTTAATTCATCGTTTCTTAATTTTCTGTTCATAAATTATGATTAATAGTTGCCCAAAATTACACTAAATTTTAAGTAAAAAATTAAGTTTGCTTTCATTGTAAATGGCAATTAATTAAGTGAAAAAAATAAAAGACCAACAGAAAGCAACAGTAACCCCTTTAATGAAGCAATACAACGCCATAAAGGTAAAGTATCCTGACGCATTATTGTTATTTAGGGTAGGAGATTTTTATGAAACTTTTGGAGAAGATGCCGTTAAAACAGCCAATATTTTAGGCATCGTATTAACTGCCCGCAACAATGGAGGTACTAAATTAGAATTAGCAGGTTTTCCATATCACTCTTTAAATACTTATTTACCAAAATTGGTAAGAGCTGGTTTTAGGGTTGCCATCTGCGATCAGCTTGAAGCTCCAAGCAAAGAAAAAAAAATTGTAAAACGTGGCGTAACAGAGTTGGTTACACCGGGGGTTACTTTAAACGACCAAATATTAGACCACAAAAGCAATAATTTTTTAGCAGCCGTCTATTTTGATAAAAATAAAGCAGGCGTTGCATTTTTAGATGTATCTACAGGAGAATTTTTAGTGGGAGAAGGCAACATCGCTTATATTGATAAATTGCTACATGGATTTAAGCCCAACGAAGTGCTGTTTCCTCGCAATCAAAAAAAACAATTTACCGAATATTTTGAACACCAATTTTATACCTTTTGTTTAGATGATTGGGCTTTTAGCAAAGATTTTGGCAACGAAATTCTTCAAAAACACTTTGCTACGAAATCTTTAAAAGGCTTTGGCATAGCAAATTTACCTTATGCAATTGCAGCAGCAGGAGCAGCTTTACATTATTTATCTGATACACAACACAATAAAACCAAGCACATTACAAGTGTTTCAAGAATAGAAGAAGATAAATACGTTTGGTTAGATAGGTTTACCATAAGAAACTTAGAATTAATTTCTTCTGCCAACGAAAATGCAACAACTTTAATAAGCGTTTTAGATGCCACCATTTCGCCAATGGGCGCACGACTTTTAAAACGTTGGATTGCACTACCTCTTAAACATATTCAAGCCATTAATGAACGTTTAGAAATTGTAAATCATTTTGTTAATAACGAAACTTTAGCAGCTATCTTTACCACTAATATTAACGAAGTAGGAGATTTAGAACGTTTAATTTCTAAAGTAGCAACTGCTCGCATAAACCCACGAGAAGTGATGCAGCTAAAAAGAGCTTTAAGCGTTATTAATCCTATTAAAAAAGCTTGCGAAGAAACTGAAAACGAAGCTTTACAAAAAATTGGCGAACGCTTAAACCCTTGCACCATTATTAAAGATAAAATAGCCCATCAAATTCAAGATGACCCACCTGTTTTAGTACACAAAGGAAATGTTATTGCCAATGGTGTTTCTGACGAATTAGATGAACTTAGAGCTATTTTAAACTCTGGCAAAGATGCTTTAATTAAAATTCAAGAACGTGAAATAGAAAACACAGGCATACCCAGTTTAAAAATTGCTTTTAACAATGTATTCGGCTATTATATTGAAGTTAGAAACACCCATAAAGACAAAGTGCCAGAAAATTGGCACCGTAAACAAACTTTAACACAAGCCGAAAGATACATTACCGAAGAGTTGAAAGAATATGAATCTAAAATATTAGGTGCTGACGAAAAAATTCTTCAGTTAGAAACACAACTTTTTAATAATTTAGTTTTAGAGCTAGCCGATTACATTCAACCCATACAACTAAATGCAGCATTAATTGCCCATTTAGATTGCCTTTTAGCATTTGCTATTTTAGCTAAAAAGAACAATTACACAAAGCCTATAATTAACAATTCTAAAATTATTGATATTAAAGATGGCAGACACCCTGTTATTGAACAACAATTACCCATAGGCGAAGAATATATTGCTAATAGTATTTATTTAGATGATAATACGCAACAAATTATTATGATTACTGGTCCTAATATGAGTGGAAAATCGGCCATTTTAAGGCAAACAGCTTTAATTACTTTAATGGCTCAAATTGGTTCTTTTGTGCCTGCAAAATATGCCAAAATTGGAGTGGTTGATAAAATTTTTACCCGTGTAGGAGCTTCAGATAATATATCGCAAGGCGAATCTACCTTTATGGTAGAAATGCACGAAACAGCTAGTATTCTTAATAATTTATCTGCAAGAAGCTTAATTTTATTAGATGAAATTGGCAGAGGTACAAGTACTTACGATGGAATTTCTATTGCATGGAGCATTGCAGAATATTTACATGAACACCCTACAAAAGCCAAAACATTATTTGCAACACATTACCATGAGCTAAATGACATGAGTAACATTTTTAAACGCATTAAAAATTATAATGTTTCGGTAAAAGAAATTAACAATAAAATTATTTTTTTACGAAAATTGGTTGCTGGTGGTAGTAATCATAGTTTTGGCGTGCATGTTGCTAAAATGGCCGGCATGCCTATTAAAATGATTAACAGGGCTAATGAAGTTTTAAAACAGTTAGAAAGCTCTCCTATTGGAAAAACAACAAAAAACAAAGTAAAAACACCACTCAATACCGAAGCAATGCAATTAAGCTTTTTTCAGTTAGATGACCCCGTTTTAGCACAAATAAAAGAAGAACTTATTAATATTGACATTAACACACTTACTCCTGTAGAAGCTCTGATGAAATTAAATGAAATTAAAAAATCCGTTGGTGGGTAAAGTTTTTATTCATACAATAAAAATTTAGTAGATAAAATTTTATGGTGAGCTTTAATTTTGTACAAATAAATTCCTTTTTTTAAATTAGATAAACTTACTTTCTTACTTCCAACAATCTTTTTTTCTAAAACTTTTTTGCCATTTATATTGTATATATTTAAAGATGAAATACTTGTTTCATCTTTAGATATTAAACTTAATTGCTTGTGCGAAACAATAATTTTAATTTCTGCCTTATTTTTAAGGCTAATAATTTTAGAAAAACTAAAATCTCCATTAAAATCGGTTTGTTTTAAACGATAATAATTAACGCCAATGTTTGGTAAATTATCGACAAAATTATAATTAAGGAGAGCATTGCTATTTCCTGCTCCATTAATTGTAGCGATAGGTTTAAAATTAACTGCGTTAACCGACCGCTCTAAAGTAAAATAATCATTGTTAATTTCTGAGGCTGTTTGCCATGATAATTGGTTGGATTGGTTAAAAGATGTGCCTCTAAATCTTAATAATTTAATTGGTAAAATTGGAGCAGAAGAGCAACTATCATTAGCATAACTTGCTGTACCAGCAGCGGTAAATGTAACATAATCTCCATTAGAATGGATGGATAATAAACACCTATCGTAAGCCACCGTATCTTTACATGCTGCACCAAAACTTGTTGTTAGTGTTCTGATAGAGCCACAAGTTGCCGTATAATTTGCAAATCTTCCTGCTGTAGCTGTATTATTAGCAAAAACAGCGTAGTAAGGACCTGTGCTACATAATACAGCAAAGTTATAGGCAAAGGTAGGTAAAGCTCCAGTAAAAACAATAACTTTAGCGTTGGCGGGTATTGGATTAGCTTCTACAAAAAGCCCTACACACCCAGCAGTAGTATTTAAAGCGGCAACATAAGTGGGGTTGGTTGTCCATGTTTTTGGAGTACAGGTATTACAAAATGTTCCTCCATTAGGAAAAGTAGCCGATAAACTATCTATGGGTAAATTGCTATTACCATTTTTAAACACAAAAAATTCATTTATTCCTTCTTGAGCACCAGCACCACAAACATCGACCATAATACCTGATATTTGCGGACAAGAGCAAGTAGTGGTAATTACACTAGCTGTTAAATTACCTGTTGTTAAATAATTTTCTGTACAATTAGCTGTAATTCCATTGTATTCAAATATAGTAAAATAGTAAGTTGTTGATGGACTTAATCCTGTAACATTTATGGTATTAGCTGTGCCATTATACACCACAAACTCTCCTGCTGCAATTGTTGAACCACTACCAAAATTTGAATTTGCCACATAAGTAGTTTGGTCTATTGGTGTGCTTGTTATTGGAGCAGTTGAAACTACAACAATTCTATTTGTTCCATTTCCGTTAGTCCATGTTAACGTAATATTGTTACATTGAACAGGGTTAAATAGTAAGGAAGTTGCGTTAGTTGTAGGTGGTGATGCTGGTGTGCAAGTGCAAAAATTTTGACCAGAATTAATTACTCCTATTGAACTTGTTGTAGGAGCATTCCACGTAAAACTGGTATAATTTGTTCCTGTTCCTGTTAATTGTAGTGAGCTTCCGATAGGAGTTGTGCCTGTTTCTTTTACTAAAATATCTGTTGATATTAATCCATTGGCAACACTATTGGTAGCTGTAAAAGTACCTTCGTAACTTAAAAACTGAACAACAGTAGATGTACAAGTATTATACAGCACTATACCATCTGGAGCACCATTCTGAATTCCTGAAATAGGAAACCAAACAGCTCCATATCCGCAACCTTCATTATCAATTGTACCACTTAATACTGTTAAAGGGCTGTATGTTTGTCCATTACTTCCGTTATAAAGATAAATAGCATAACAGGCTAAATTTGTTCCTGCTGGCCCAGCCATTTCTATTCCTTCATTAACATCTCCACCTGAATTATCGTAATGTATTTCGTTAATAAAAACAGTTTGTGTAAAACCAACAATTGAACTTAAAAAGAGAATAAAAGTTAGCAATAGCTTATTATTCATTATCAATAATTTGTTATAATAGTTTTAAAAGTGCAAGAAATAAATTCTTGTTTATTTTAATTATTGAAGCAATAAAACAGCTCCATTGTATGTTTTTGTGATGTTAGCTATAAAAGTGGCTTTAACTACATAAAAATAAGTGCCTTCTGCAACAATTTCTCCTTGGTAAGTGCCGTCCCAACCATCATTCATTTCATTCCAAGTAAACAATAATTGCCCCCATCTATTGTATATACTTCCTTCTACGGCAGTTAAATTAATACCTGAAATCTTAAATATATCGTTTTGATTATCGTTATTTGGGGTAATTACATTAGGGATAAATATAGCTGTTTTTATATTGCAATCCTGTTCAGTTATCATTAAAGTATCTGTTACAATGTTGTTACAACTATTAGTTGCACTTAAAATAAGTTGCTGTGCTACAGAAATAATTGTTGAGTTTCCTGTGCTTCCATTAGACCAACTAAATGTGCCATTGCCACTTGCATTTAGCACAATTGAAGAACCTGTACATACAATACTATCTCCTGTAATGGTTGCAGAAGGTACAACATCATTTATAATATTAATGGTATCGGAAACACTTGGACATACATTGTTTGTTGCGGTTACAAAATACTGTCCAACGGTATTAACTACTATCGAATCTGAGGCTATTACGTTATTCCAGATATAGTTTACACCTCCTGTAACATGTAATGTTATGGTATCTCCCACACATAAAATAGTAGGGTTGTTTGCTGTAATATTTATAGATAGAGGGGAAATAACGTTAATAGTAACAGTATCAGTTGTTGATGGACAATTACCTGTTCCGCTAACAAAATAGGTGCCTGCATTACTTACCGTAATTGAATCGGTTGTTGCCATCGTACTCCAAGTATAACTACTTGCTCCAAAAGCATGTAAAGTAACTGAATTGCCTTGACAAATACTTATCGGATTTGATTCAATAATGTTAACTGTTATATTTTGCATGGTATCAATAGCAAAAAATGCAGTATCGGAAAAACAAATATTATTTGCTGTAACATAGTAATTTCCAGCAGTATAAAACATTAAAGAATCTAAGTTAGTTTGCCCTGTACTCCAAACATAACCAACACCGCCATTGGCATGAATTTGTATAGAATCTCCTACACAAATGCTTACGGTATCGGGTTCGGTAATGGTAACATTTAATTGTGGCATAACGTTTATCAAAACAGAGTCAGCAACATTAAAACAGCTATTTGATGAATTGACATAATAAAGTCCTTGCGTTGAAACAGTAATCGAATCTAACGTAGATGATGTATTCCATAAATAATTTGGTGCACCCGATGCTACTAACGTTACCGAATCGCCTTGGCAAATTGTTACGGTATCTAATCCTGCAATTAATACTGCTATTTGAGGAATTAAATTAACATAAACAGCATCTGAATCTGTATAACAAGCATTATTTCCATTAACAGTATAAAGTCCTCCTGATGTTACACTTATTTGGTTTGAAGTATCCCCTGTATTCCAAAGGTAATTTATAGCACCATTGCCTGTTAATGCTAAACTTTGTCCTTGACATAAATTTAAAGTATCTGCACCTGTTATTGTTACAACAATATGAGGCAACAAGTTAACCTGTACACTATCATAAATGGTATCGTTACACACGGTAATTCCTCCAACTTTTATGTAAAATGGCAAGGTATCGTTTAATGATGAGTAATAAGTTGCAGAATCAGCATTTGGATTATTAAAACTGCCATAATTACCCACCCAGAAATAAGATAATACATTGCCTTGAGTATTAGTTGTTAATTTAATACTATCTCCAGGGCAAATGGTAAAAGAAGAAGAAGTATTTAGTTGAACTGATGTTGGATTAAATGGTGCTTGGCAACCTTGATTGTCATAAGTTGCAGTTCCTGCCCAATCAAAATTAACTATTGCTCCATTTTTAACAGCTGTAGAACCTCCTGGGTTACCATTTTGATTTACCAATAAAGATTTATCATAAGTAACGGTATCTCCACAATTTGTAGGAGAAGAAAAGGACATCTCGAGCGTTCTTAATCCTGGTATAGAACTGTAATTAACAAAATGCCCTGCTGTATTTCCTGCACATTGAAAAATAACATACATGGTATCACTTAAATTAGTAAACGAATTAGCTGTAACATCAACCGCTGTACTTGTTATTAAAAGTACATCAGCTCCTGCAGGAAGAACTCCCGCTGTTGGCTCTAGCAATTTTCCACAACTTACTATTGTTGCGTTTAATGCTGCCACTGCGGATGCTGTTGCAGAATTCTGGCAAATACTTAACCATGGATTATTAGGCCAATTAACTGTTAAATTTGCTGTATTTAAAGCAGTCCCTCCAACCTGAAATCTAACCATTTCATTTTGTCCTTCAGGGAATCCACAAGCATCGACTAAAATACTTTCTATTTCGAAACAAGATGTTGGTATTTGGGCAATAGAAAGCTTGAAAATTGATAATAAAACTGTTGTTAAAAGTAATTTTAAAATGACATTCGTATTTAAATAGTGCATAAAATAGGTGTTTTGTAGTTTTAAAATAGTTTAGCATATTTTAAAGTTATATGGTTCAAATATATGACGCTAATCAGTTAATCATTGTTGCACATACATTAAATTTTTGTTAATATTTATTCATTTAACAATAGAAACATGTCCTATAGCGGAATGTTTTTCGTTATTAATATCTGAGAAATAAAGTTTCCACACATAAACATCGT
>CAZVEW010000070.1:0-12582 GCA_964625955.1 uncultured Vicingus sp.
AAGTGCTAAATTGAAAGGGCAGCGTTTCAAACTCCCCTACGATTTTTTAGCCTAACCGTTAGTCAGAATTAGATTTCCACAAAAAAAAATGATTTACCGAAACCTTTTAGTTATTTTTGACGTTAGTAACGACAAAGAGAACTATGATAAAATCTTTTGGTAAAAAGGAAACAGAAAAAATTTGGAATGGACAAAGGTCTAAAAAACTACCAAATGACATTCAAGAAATTGCTAGGAGAAAACTAAGAATGTTAAACAACTCACAAGACATTCAAGACTTAAAAATTCCTCCTTCTAATCGACTTGAAAAATTAGGCGGAAAACTTAAAGATTTTCATAGTATTAGAATTAATAAACAGTGGAGAATTATTTTCATTTGGGACAATGGAAATGCTTTTAATACTGAAATAATTGATTATCACTAAAACAATAGATTATGAGTGCTTTAAAAAACATACACCCAGGAGAAATACTACTAGAAGAATTTCTTAAACCTCTTGAAATATCTGCGTATAGACTTTCCAAAGACACTTTTATTCCTCAAACTAGGATTAGTGAAATTATAAAAAAAAGGCGAAGAATTACAGCAGATACAGCATTAAGACTGTCTCGCTACTTTGGTAATTCTGCTAAATTTTGGTTAGGAATTCAAGACGATTTTGATATTGAAGAAGAAAAGATTAACAAAAAAGATGAGTTGGATAGTATTCAGTCAATAAATAAAAATGCTGCCTAATACGCTGTATATTGCATTTTGGTTGCGAACAGTTATAGCTTTTTGACAATTTGGTAGTTAAAGTGCCATTCATTTTGTAAGAGCTTACTTAAAAGTTTTGCAAGTTGCATCCTTGCTGCGGACTGCGAGCTAAATGGTTACTTGAAAAAGCAACACAACTTGAATCTTCTACAAAATTTCATTACTTTAGTGCGTTTTGAAACAAATAAAATTCATTGGAAAGCTTTGAATTTATTAGCCTTTTGTGTTATTTTACTATATCAACTTTAAACAACTTCATTGCTTAAATGTAAATATTTAACTTTAACTTCGAAGCATAATTTACATGAATAAAAAGCACTACATATTTTTAAGCTTAGCAATATTTCTATTGTTTATAAAAATTAATGCTCAATCAAAAAAGAAACACTATAAAGATTCATTAATTAGTTTGATTCACAACGATTCTCTAATGCAATATTATAAAGAAAAAAATGACATAATTGTTGCAGATACTTCTTTTCAAGTTATTAATACCACGTTAAAAAATGGTGCAATTGTTCAAGCAATAATTATTGAAGGAGATACCAGTTATATTTATAATATGAATACTTTTAATGTTGTTTCGTTAAGACCTTACGGAGATAGAGTAAAAGACAAAAAATTTAGGAGACTAAAATACCATGTCAAAAAAGTTTATCCTTACGCAAAATTGGCTGCCGAAATGCTTAATAAATATAACTTAGAATTATCGAAAATTAAATCGAAACGCAAAAGGCGAAAACTATTAAAAATGAGAGAAAAAGAGCTGAAAGAACGATTTACCGATGTAATAAAAAAAATGTCAACAACTTCTGGAAGAGTGTTGGTTAAATTAATTGACAGAGAAACAGGACAATCTACCTACAACATTATTAAAGAAATGAGAGGTGGTTTTAAAGCATTTATTTATCAAGGCGTTGGAAAGTTTTATGGAGCAGATTTAAAAATTAGATACGACCCAAAAACAAACGAAGAAGATGAAATGATAGAAAGAATTGTACAAATGATAAAAACACAAGAACTTAATTAAAAGTAAAATATTTTTTTGAAAATAATAAAAAGAATAGCAATAATTTTTGGGATAATAATAATGCTTATTGTTGCGGCTGGAATTATTTTTTCTACCCTTTACCAAGATGAAGTAAAAGCATACATAGTTGGGCAAATAAATAATAGTGTAAATACTAAAATTGATGTTAAAGAAGTTAACTTTTCGGTATTTAAAAAGTTTCCTTACGCCTCGTTAGAATTTAAAAAAGTTACAGCCGAAGATGCTATAAAATTAGCTGAAAAAGGTACTTTATTTTCTGCACAATCCATATACTTACAGTTTAACATCTTAGATGTTTTAAATAAAAATTATACCATAAAAAAAATAAGTGTAGAAAACGGAATTATTAATGTAAGAATTAATAAAAAAGGAAATGATAATTACCATTTTTGGAAAGAACACACAAAAAATAACAATACAAATTTTAAAATTGCACTCGAAGATTTAAAATTTAAGGAAGTTACTTTTTACTTTTTAAATGAGATTAAAGATGTTGATATGTCTGTTGAAGCTGTTCAGTTATCATTAGCAGGAAATTTTTCGGAAAATAAATTTACCTTAAAAACAAAATCAAACTTATTTGTTCATCAAATAAATCAAAAAGGACAATCATTATTAAAAGATAAAACAATAAAAATTAACACCTCATTAGCCATTAATCAAAAAACAAAGATTTACACCATAAAAAAAGGGAAAATAGCTTTAGAAAACCTCTCTTTTAACCTTTCAGGAGATATTAAAAATAGGGAAAAAGGCATTGAACTAAACATACAATCTAAAGGAACAGATTTAGCCATGGATGATTTATTTTCACTCTTTCCAAAGAAACAAAAAGAGTTTTTAAACTCCTATAAAACAAAAGGAAATATTACTTATTCTGCTATAATAAAAGGAATTTATTCTATAAGTAAAACACCTTCTTTTACCGCCAATTTTAGTATTTCTGATGGAGAAATTACAGAAAAATCGTCAAACAAAGCATTAACAAATATTGTGGTAAGTGGCAATTATACCAATGGTAGCGAAAATAGTTTTCATAGCTCTAAATTGGCTTTAAATAAGCTAAGTGCAAAATTTGGTGCAGGTAAAATTTTAGGAAATTACACCATTACTAATTTCGCTAAACCATATATTGAATTTCAATCTAAAGCAAATATAGACCTTAACATGGCAAAATATTTTTTTAAATTAGATACGCTTGAATTTATTGCTGGCACATTAAATATCGATTTAAATTACAAAGGTTATATTAAAGAATTAAGCGATGTAAAAGCAAGCGATTTACAAAATTTAGATGCCAACGGAAATATTCATCTCAAAAAAATAAACCTGAAATTTGTAAACGATACCAGAAATATAAGTATTAATAATGCTGCTTTTAGGTTTAAAAATAACAATGTTAATATAGATAGCTTGTCGCTAAAAATTAACCAAAGTAGCATTGATTTTCAGGGTAAATTTAAAAATTTATTGGCATTTTTATTTGTAAAAAACCAAAACTTAGCTATTAGGGCAAAAATTCATTCTTCAAAATTAAATTTAAACGATTTTATTTTAAATAGCAATGCCAATAAATCCGACTCTAGCTACAAGCTTAACTTACCAAAAAATATTCAGTTTAATTTTATTTCTACAATAGATTCGTTTCGGTTTAGAAAATTTAAAGCAACTAATTTTAAAGGAAATTTTCAGCTATATCATCAGGTTTTAACCGCAACAGATGTTTATTTTAATGCCATGCAAGGAAGTGTTACAGGAAATATTGCCATTGATGATGCCAAACAGAAAAACATACTTATTACAAGCAAAACAAAGTTAAATAGCATTAATATTTATCAATTATTTTATCAGTTCGAAAATTTTGGACAGGATTATATTTTAGCCAAAAACCTTAAAGGAATTGCAAATGCCAACATAGATTTTGCCTCTGTGTGGGATAAAAAACTAACCATCAACAAAGATAAAATTTATGTTTCTGCACAAATAAATGTAAATAATGGAGAATTAATTAATTACAAACCAATGTTGGCAATGAGCAAATTTATAGCAGTAAAAGAATTAGAACATATTAAGTTTTCAGAACTAAATACAACGATTGAAATTAAAAATCAAACGGTTTTTATTCCTAAAACGGATATAAAATCTTCGGCATTAGATTTAACCCTAGCAGGAACTCATCAATTTAACAATAAAATAGATTACCATTTTCAATTATTAATGAATAATTTACTTTGGAAAAAAGCTAAAAAGGCTAAAAAAGAAAACAACGAATTTGGTTATGTGCAAGATGATGGTTTAGGAAAAACCACTTTATTTTTGCACATGAAAGGAACGGTTGATGATTATAAAATTAGCTACGATACCAAAGGTTTAAAAGAAAGTTGGAAGAAAGATTTGAAAAAAGAAAAACACACTTTAAAACAAATCTTAAATAAAGAGTTTGGTTGGTTTAAAAAAGATTCTACACTTAATAAAAATGATAAACCGAAAGATGATGGCTTTATTATTGAGTGGGAAGAAGATGATACCCAAGATAGTTTAAATAAAGATGCTAAAAGCCAAGAGGTAAAAAAAGGAAGACAAAAGAAACAGAAAAAAGGTTTGGGCAAATTTATTGATAAAATTGCTCAACCCGATGATCCAGAATATGAAGAAAATACAAATTTTTTTAATTAATTGGGTAGTGGTAAAAAGGAAATAGGATACATCATTTTGTTTTAAAATCTAAAATGATAAGCTCTTTTATTTGAGATTATGTTGTTTTTCTTCTTCTTCTTCTTTTAAAATTGCTTTACCTTATAAGGGTTAAACTACCTTTATAAATTTCTTTTTTTCCTTTATTTTTTAAACTAATAATATAGAAATAGGTTCCTTCGGTAACGTCTTTTCCTGTGTTTGTTTTACCGTCCCAACCATCATTATTTTGTGTTGTTTCGAATAGTAGTTCTCCCCAACGGTTATAAATTTTTATATTATTTAGTGTAATATCAGAGCCGGAAATCTTAAATAAATCATTTTTACCATCTCCATTAGGGCTAAATACGTTAGGAATAATAAGTTTAATATTTGCTATTGAACAAGAATCTACTGTAATGTAACTACTTACTAGCAAAGTATCTGCTCCAAAAGAATTAGAAGCAACTAGCACAACACTGTATGTGCCTGTTGTGTCATAACAAATTCCAGTAGGGTTTTGTAAAGTAGAACTTGTATTTGCACCATAAAAATACCAATACCAAGAAGTTGGCGTTCCTCCAGCACTCCTATCGGTAAAATTAATACAATCGTTAACACAAATTGTGGTATCTGATGCCGAAAGATTTGCAATAGGTGGGGCACAAATGGTAACCGTAATAACAACCCTATGATTATTTGTACAGCCATTTGTATCGGTTCCTACTACTAGATACGCCTTACTTTGAGTAGGAGTTATAAGTGTGTTTTGTTGTATGCCAAGCATATCAAACCATTGATAGGTATTGGCTCCACTTCCAATTAATGTAACAGAATCTCCTAAACAAATAGCCGTATCGGAAACAGTAGCAACAACAGTTGGCAAAGGGTTTACAGTAATAAAATTTGGTAAATACAGAGAATCTTGTCCGCCACTATTAGCACTAACTAAAGCAACATCAAATGTTCCAGCAGTATTGTAGCAAATAGTTGTTGGGTTTTGTGTGTTAGAGGAAATAGAATCAGCACCAAAGAAATACCATGTCCAATTGGTAGGAACATTTGTGCTTAAATCATTAAAACTAATACAATCACCTAAACAAATGGAACTGTCGGAAGCACTAAAACTAACCACAGGAGGAATGCCACATGAATTTACAGTTACGGTAACACTATCAGTGTTAATACAACCATTTGCATCAGTTCCTGTGACATGATAAGTGAATGTTAAAACAGGGAGAAAAGGGGTATTGTCAATCACTCCATTATCCCAAGAGTAAGAGCTTGCACCACTTCCCGATAGGGTTAATGTATCCCCTGCACAAATAGAAGTATTTGTAGCATTTGCAGCAATTGTAGGTAAGGCATTTACAGTAATAAAGTTTGCTAAGTATAATGAATCTTTCCCAGTGCTATTAGAGCTCACTAAGGCAACATCAAAACTTCCTGGTGTGTTGTAGCAAATAGTTGTAGGGTTTTGTGTGTTAGCAGAAGTAGAATCAGCACCAAAGAAGTACCAAGTCCAAGCAGTAGGAACATTTGTGCTTAAATCATTAAAACTAATACAATCACCTAAACATAAAATACTATCAGAAGCACTAAAACTGGCTGTCGGAGGAATGCCACATGAATTTACAGTTACAATTATGCTGTCGGAAGCAGAGCAGCCATTTCCGTCTGTTCCAGTTACGTGATAAGTTGTTGTATTTAGAGGAATAAAAGGCGTGTTATTACTCACACTGTTATCCCAAGAATAAGAGGTTGCACCACTACCTGTAAGCGTAATGGTATCGCCAGCACAAATATTGGTGCTAGAAGCGTTAGCAACAATAATAGGCAAAGGATTTACAGTAACTTTTATAGAATCGATATTTACACAGCCGGTGCTGTCAGTTCCCGTAACAGTATATGTTTTTGTGATTAAAGGAATAAAACTAATTCCATTAAAGATACCATTATTCCAAACGTAAGTTGTACCACCACTACCTGTTAGTGTCACAATACTTCCATCACAAATAGTGGTGTCAGATGCGTTTGCAATAATAGTCGGCAAAGGATTTACGGTAACTTTTATAGAATCTTGATTGGTGCAATTATTGCCATCAGTACCAGTTACGGTATAAAAATTAGTTGAAGTAGGAGAGAAAGGCGTACTATTTGACACACCATTATTCCAAGTGTAATTTGTTGCACCACTCGCGGTTAATGTTACTGAATCTCCAATACATATTGCTGTATCTGATGTGTTTATTGAGATGGAAGGTAAAGGGTTAATAGTTACTTTTATAGAATCAATATTTACACAGCCATTGGCATCAGTACCTGTTATGGTATAAGTGTTGGTGTTTGTTGGAGAGAAAGCAATGGCATCGGTCACACCGTTGTTCCAAGTATAGGTTACACCTCCACTTCCTGTTAAAGTTACCATATTTCCGATACAAATTGCGGTATCTGTTGTATTAGCAACGATAGTTGGTAAAGTATTTACCGTTACTTTTGTCGAATCAACATTTACACAACCGTTACCATCAGTACCAGTTACGGTATAAAAATTAGTTGAAGTAGGAGAGAAAGGTGTGCTATCGATTACACTGTTATTCCACGAATAAGTAATAGCTCCACTTCCTGTTAAAGTTACTGCATTTCCAATGCAAATAGCTGTATCTGTTGTATTTGCTACTACTGGTGGTAGTGGACTAACAGTAATGAAATTTGGCATGAAAAGAGAATCTGTATTTATACCATCAGTAGCCACTAATATTACATCAAAATTACCAGCGGTATTGTAACAAATACCTGCTGGATTTTGAACGTTTGACGAGGTTGTTGCTGCTCCCGGAAAATACCAAGTCCACCCTGTTGGTGTACCCGAAGTTAAATCAGTAAAATCAATACAATCGTTGGCACATAAAGTGCTATCTGTTGAAGCAAAATTAACCGTAAGTGTTGCACAAGCATTTACCGTTACGGTATCAGGGACTAAAAAAGGGGCAGGACATACTTTTACCCAATAAACAGTTGTGCTTGTTAAAATAGGCGTTGTAAATGTTGCTCCTGATCCAAGCAATGTTCCACCAAATTCGGCACTATACCATTCAATGGTTGAGCTTGTTGGAGGAGTTCCCACAAGAGTAGCGGTTAAAGTGGCAGTTGTGTTAGCACATATTGTTGCGTTTGTGGTAGCAATATCAAAACTTTTAATACTATCGTTGGCAATACCAACCCCACCAGCTGTTGCTCCATTAGGAGGGAAATTACTAACATAAGGACAATTAGTAACCCCACTCATACCTCCGTTGGCAGTTCTTGTTGGTGTTCCTGATGTTATGGAAATGTATCCACCGCCACCGCCACCACCAGGTCCTTCGGCTTCGCTTATAGAAGCAAAAGTACCTGCAACTAAAACTTGATTTCCACCAATACCTCCATTTGCATCAATCGTTCCTGTTAAAGAAACAGTACCAGTAGTTTTTAAGATGACTGCTCCACCGCCACCAGCACCACCGCCAGCATCTTTTCCTTTAAGTTGAAAAGGAACATTAGTACCTATAGAACCAATGCCGTCAGCTCCGTTTGCTATAATTTGTCCAGCACCAGTAATATTACCGTAAGTGGATAGGTAAATAATTCCACCTCCATTACCTCCGCTACCAGCTTCTCCGTTATCACCTTCTCCAGCACCACCGCCACCGCCAATAAATATTTTTCCTGTAGAATAATCTAGAGGTCTTCCTCCCAATCCTCCAATGTTGCTTCTGTTGTCTCCTCCCCAAAGCGAATTGCCTGGTGCAACTGTTAGTGGGTCTTGATTGTTTGATAATGAGGAGTAACCTCCACGACCACCGCTAGAAGAATTTGCTCCGACAATAGAAGGCGTTTCTAACGCCCAAGCAGCATTATAGGAAGAGTTGGGTACGCCAATGCCATTATTCCAGTTTAAAACATTGCCAGCATTTGCACCACCACCACCACCAGCATTGTGAGCATTTCCACCACCACCAGCATTGGCAGCAGCCCCTCTACATTGTTTGGCTCCTCCAAAATTCATTGTCGTGTAAAAAGTTTGGTCTCCTGCAATTCCTTCGCCTTTTTCTGCTCCTTCGTTTGGGTTGCTGTCGGCATATCTTAAACCTCCAAAAATAGAACTGGCTTGTACAGCAACTCCTCCTCTAAAACCTAAGCCACTTACATCAATTTTTCCTCCACTATTAATGGTTGTTACGCCATTTACTTCAACAGCTAAAACACCACCAGAAGTTCCATTCCACTGGCTAGTGGTTAAAATTCCTCCACTATTAATAGTAAGCGTTGTATAACGAGGAACTCGTATTACTAAAACCTTGCCAGTAGCAGTATAGTTATGTTGTAAAGCACAATCAAAATTTATGGTTGTGGCGTTAGGAACGCTTAATACTTGTACAAACTCGTAGTTACCACAATTATTATAGTTAGTTATTCTTCCCCAGGAGGGAAAAAATTTTGATGAGTTTCCGATAATAGTATTAACTGTATCTTCAACGGAAGTTCCTTGCACTTGGTAAATCATAATTAAATCGCCTTGAGCTAAATTGCTTATAAAATTTGTATTCAAAGCACTATTAACTACAGTAATTGATGTATTTCCGATATTGGCATCAGCACTTAAAGTGGTATAAGCATTTACTATTTCTGAAGTGGTAACAATTTTTGCTCCGTCTTTTCCTCGTTGAGCACTGATATTTAATGAGATAAATAGTAAAAAGATAAAAGAGAATAAGCGATAATGTTTCATTAATTATAGATGTTTTGTTGACTTAAAATAGACTTAAATTTAGTGTGTTTGGTTGCATTTGTTGGCAAAATTAAAACTAAATAGTATCGTATTTTCCTAATTTTGTAAGTAATTTAGTGTGGCTAATTAATGCTTCAATAAACGTAGTGTGGGTGTGGTATGGTAAACCATATTCTGTAGCTGTTTTTTTTACTATTTTCGAGATTTTTCGATAATGAACATGGCAAATATTAGGGAATAGGTGGTGTTCTATTTGAAAGTTTAAACCTCCAATAAACCATGATAATGGGAAATTGTTTTTTGCAAAATTTGCTGTAGTATTTAATTGGTGTATAGCCCAATTGTTTTCCATTTTTCCCTCTTTAGATGGTTTTGGAAAAGAGGTTTTACTTACAATATGAGCAGATTGAAATATGGTTGATAGTGTGAATCCGCAGACAAAGTGCATAATAAAATAAAATGTTACTGTTAACCACCATGCTTGTGATGAAAATAGAATTGGAATAACGATAATATAACTAGCGTAAAAAAGTTTCGCAAGAATTAATTTTAAGAAAGCACTTTTGTAAGTAATATTTTGAGTTTTTATTAAGTCTTTAATCTTATATCTTTTCAATTGTATAAAATCTTTTTTTATCGACCATGAAATTGTGATTAAACCATATAAAAACCAAGCATAGAATTGTTGAAGTCTGTGTAGTTTGTATCTTTTCTGAGAAAATGAAAATCTCATCAAATTACCAGAATCAATATCCTCATCAAAACCATCAATATTAGTGAAGGAATGATGTAAAACATTATGTTGTATTTTCCAGTTAACAGCACTTCCTCCAACCAAATTAATAAGGTAACCTAAATATTTGTTTATCGTTTTGTTTTTAGAATAAGCACCATGATTGGCATCGTGCATAATTGAAAAACCAATGCCAGCCATACCATACCCCATTAATACCCATAAAGAAAATACTACCCATGAATTTTCAAATACATTAAAAATTATTAAGGAAAAGGGCAAAATATATAATGTTAGCATAAATATGGTTTTAATAACCATATTTGCATTTGCGTACTTAGATTTATTTGTTTCTTTAAAATAGTTATTAACTCGAAATCGCAGCTCTTTAAAAAATTCAGGATGATTTAATGTGTTAAATTTTATTCTTTTTGATGATTCCATAAACCTTTTGATTCATTGTATCTTTTCGCAAAGGTAAGTTTTAAAAATTAAATTCTTTTATAATGGTGGTGGATTTGATTTGTGAGATTTATAATTTTTAGAATGCTAATTAGTTTTACTTATTATAAAGATACTTTTGCATAATTATATACTAATATAATTGTTTTTTTTTGATGTTAAATATAGTATTGAATACTAATAAATTAAGAAATATTTCGTTATTTAAGACGATAAAATCAATTATATACATATATTCGCTTACCAATTATAAAATAT
The DNA here is from genome assembly GCA_964625955.1 of uncultured Vicingus sp. Taxonomy (GTDB): domain Bacteria; phylum Bacteroidota; class Bacteroidia; order Flavobacteriales_E; family Vicingaceae. The sequence goes on from CAZVEW010000070.1 coordinate 10,706, forward strand.
AAAAACAATGAAACAACCAATATTTACTTTCTTAGTCTTTTTCTTTATAAAATTTGGTGTTTATGCACAAAATGTAGGAGTTAACGCTACTGGAGCTACACCAAATACTTCAGCGATGTTGGATATAAGTGCTACAAATAAGGGGTTATTAATTCCAAGAGTTTCTTTAACGGGAATTACTGATGCAACAACCATTACTACACCAGCAACAAGTTTATTAGTGTATAATACAAATGCAGCATTACCAGATGGAAAAGGTTATTACTATAATTCAGGCACATCTGCATCTCCTTCTTGGGTGAAATTTTTTAGCGGTAGTCAAAGTAACGATTGGAAGTTGTTAGGTAATGCAGGCACAACACCAGGAACCAACTTTCTTGGTACTACCGATGCTAAAGATTTAACAATTTATACTAATAACTCAGAAAGAATGAGAATATCTAGTGGTGGTGATGTGGGAATTGGAGCTGCAAGTTTGGGGTCTAGATTATTAGTGCGTTCTGCTACTATTGGTCAATCTCCTCTTATTCTTGAAAAATTTGACGGCACTTCGCTTGTAACGGTATCTGGAGTTGGTAATATTACAGTAAATGGTAATACTACCGTTAATACTACAGGTAATGGAAATTTAACATTTCAAACAGGAACTACAGGCGAAATATATATGGGGCTTGATTATAGCAATCTTAATGGTGGAAACGTTGGTATCGGTACTACTACACCTGCATACAAACTACATACAAAAGGAGATATATATGCCAATGGAGGTTGGTTTCGTGTAAGTGGAAATCAAGGCTTATATTTCGAAAGCTATGGAGGTGGATTCAATATGATTGATAATACTTGGATAAGAACCTACGGAAATAAGAATTTTTACCATAATACAGGGATTATGCGTACTGATGGTACTTTTCAAGTAGGTAATGCTGGAGCAACATTTCAAGTAGTAAATGGAGGAGGAATGACTTATAAAGATGGTACCCAAGGTACTAACAAAGTACTTACTTCTGATGCTACAGGAAATGCAAGTTGGCAAAACCCTAATAATTTAGTTAACACAGCCCTAGAAGTGCCTACCGGGGTACAAGTTTTTACCGCTAGTGGTACCTTTACCGTACCTGCCGGAGTTACTTATATTAAAGTGATTACTGGTGGCGGTGGCGGTGGTGCAACAGGAAAAGCAGGAGGGTCTTGTTCTGGAGGTATCGCTGGAGGAGGTAGCGGAGGAGTCTCTTATGCGGGAATTTCTGTTACCCCTGGCAGTACCCATACTGTAGTAGTAGGAACTGGAGGAATTGGCTGTAATAGTTGGACTTGTACAGCAGGTAGTGGTACTGCATCTTCTTTCGATGGAACGGTGGTCGCAGGTGGCGGTGGCGGTGGTCATTTTACTACAGCTGGAGCGGGAGGAACAGGTAATGTTACAGGCAACCCTGGCGTTAATTCAGGAGATGGAGGGGATGGTGTTATCTTTGATTTTAATACAGGGGAAAGAGGTGCTAATGGGGGAGGAAGTAATTCGTATGGAGGAATAGGTGGTGGTCAAGGAATATCAGGTGGAGGAGGAGGGGCTGGGAGAGCTGGAGGAAGTTGTTCTTCTACTAGAGTAGGAGGTAAAGGAGGAAGAGGTTCTGTTGTTATTATGTGGTAACTTACTTAAGAATAAGTACAACACAGCTTTGTAAGTATCTAAGTTTACATTATTAACTAGATGGAAAAAGACCTTAATACTTAAGATTCCAAGATTCTGATTACCATCAATTTAAAAGAAAAAAATCCGATTAATTGCTGTCGGTCTAATACTAGTTTTTCTCTAATATTTTTTATCAAAAAACCGTTATTTTTGTTATAAAAAAGAACAATTATTAAACCAAATT
>CAZVEW010000071.1:0-12543 GCA_964625955.1 uncultured Vicingus sp.
CCTTGTTATTTAGGAAGAGCCAACGATGTTTACGAAGCCCCTAGAAATTTAATAAAAAAATTAGATGCAGAATTGGTAGAAATGAAACGATGTAAATCTAATGGTTTATGCTGTGGTGCTGGAGGGGCACAAATGTTTAAAGAAGCCGAAAAAGGAAACAAAGAAATAAACATTGAACGCACCGAAGATGCACTTGAAACAAATACCGAAATTATAGCAACAGGCTGTCCCTTCTGCATGACAATGATGAGCGATGGTGTAAAATTAAAAGATAAAGAAAAGGAGATACAAGTGTTTGACTTAGCAGAATTAATTGCCAAAGCCAACGATTTATAATTTTAATGTTTTTACGATTAACAACAAAAAATATTTTAGAAAATGGAATATGAAAATTACCCCGATAATGCAAAAGTTTGGATTTACCAAAGCAATAAATATTTAGATAAAGATGAGGTTAACTACTTAAATGTACAAATAGATGACTTTGTTTCAACATGGGAATCTCACGGAAAACTTTTAAAAGCTACTTTCGAAATTATTGATAATGTATTTGTTGTATTTTTTGTAGATGAACAAGGCGATAAAATGTGCGGAAGAGCTCAAGATGCTGCCACACAATTAATTAAAAAATTAGAACAAGAATTAGAAGTTACGTTTTTAGATAGAATGGTACAAGCCTACAAACAAAATGGTGAAATAAAAATTGTAAAAATGAACGATTTCACTACATTACTTACCAACAACGAAATAGATGAAAATACCATTGTTTACAACAATATGGTAACCACTAAAGCCGATTTTGATGCCAAATGGCAAGTACCATTAAAAGAAAGTTGGCACAAGCAATTATTGATGGTACGCGAATAATCTAAATAGTAGCACCTTAACTTAATTCAAAAAAATAATTAAATTTGTGTTAAATTTAACATAACTGTTATAAAATGAAAATATTAAATACTACAATTTTATTGCTAACCATAGCTCTATTTTCGTGTACTAAAACTGATTTTAATAGTTACGAAAGTACCTCTGGTTCTGCCGATTTTACTAATTATGTGGCAGTTGGTAATTCTTTAACACAGGGATATCAGTCAGGTGGTTTACATAATGAAAGAGGTGAACAAGATAACTCTTATCCAGCAATAATAGCTGGGCAAATGAAATTAGCCAATCCAAATCTAAACTTTGTACAACCTACCGTTACGGGTAAAGGTTCAGGATACATGCACCTTGTTTATAGAAATGGCGAAATTAAAGTCATTAAAGCTTTCGATGATAAGATAACAAACAACGACCCAGAAGCCATTGATGATGACCCAACATGGATTAATTGGGGAGACACTACAAAAAAATATAATAATTTAGGAGTTTCTGGCATTAAGTTGGTCAACTGTTTGTCAGGAGGTAGAAATTTGACCATAGGATTTAATTTATTACAACTTTCTGTTAATGAATATGCTCGATTTTTAAATTTTGGAAGTGAAACATCGCCCATTACTTATTTAGACCACATTAAAGAAAGCAGAGCTACTTTTTTTACCAATTGGTTGGGAAATAACGATGTTTTAAGTTGGTCAACTTCTGGTGGAGATGATGAACCAGTGATGAATGCTAATGGGATTAGTGTTCCTGGTCTTTTTCTTTCTCAATTATCTGACCTTGATGAATTTAGAAATAAATACGATTCTGTTTTATTAGCATTTAAAAATATGGGAGCAAAAGGAGTTTGTGCCACCATACCAGATGTTACTTCAATTCCTTATTTTAATACCGTTACCCTTGATGCTGTTGGTAAAGATGTTTGGATTAAAGAAGGAGCAGATACCACAATTATTCGTAAAGCAACCAACCAAGATTTACTATTGTTAACCGCATCAGATGAATTAGCAAAAGGCATAGGATTTACAGAACAAAATCCCTTACGACATATTTTTGTTTTAGATAAAGATGAAATTGCAATTGTACAAACCAGAACCAACGAAATAAATAATGCCATTGTCTCATTAGCCAATTCTTATGGATTTGCAATTGCCGATATGAATAAATTTATGAAAACACTAACCAACACAGGCATAAGCTTTGATGGGGTTGATTTCTCTCCCAAATACATCGAGGGAGGTGTTTTTTCTTTAGATGGCGTGCATCCTAACAATAGAGGATATGCCCTCATCGCAAACGAATTTATACGCGTAATCAATAACTATTATAGCTCAACTTTGCAACCTGTTGTAGTTAGTAAATATAGGGGAATAACATTTCCATAAAAAATATTACTTTTGTAAAGTAAATACTTAATAATTAATAAAATAACTTAAAAATTACAACCATGAAAAAAATTTTACTTGCTTTAATTGCTTTAGTAACCATAAACATAGCTATGGCTCAAAATTGTGTTCCAGACAATACATACACTGCACCAGGAGTTTACCCAGACAGTGCAACAGGATTATCTCCGGCTTATGTAGGCGTGCCTTATAATCAAACAATCACAGAAGTTGTTCCTGTCGATACTTGTATTGTGCTGATATTTCCTCCTTGTACAACAATACCAATTGATAGTATTATAATAGATACCTTTACTGGATTACCAGCAGGGTTTAATGTTGTTTCATTAAACGAAACTTCTTTGCCATTTAAATTTTTAGGAGGAACAACAAGTTGTATGTTAATAACAGGTACAGCTACTGCTGGTCAGGTAGGAAATTATCCATTGCATGTTTCTGGCTTATCATGGGCAACTGTTTTAGGATCACCAACTTCTCAGCCATTTACAGTAGATTATTATTCAATAGATGTTTTAAATACAACAGGTATTGAAGCATTTAATAGAAAAGATTTCCAAGTACACCAAAACAGACCAAATCCATTTAATAATAGCACTTTAATTAGCTATTACTTACCACAAGCAAGTAATGTTAGTTTTGCTGTAAGTAACGTTTTAGGTAAAGTTGTTAAATCAGATAACATTACAGCACACCAAGGAGAAAATACAATTACCTTAAATGCCTCAGATTTTTCTAATGGTATTTATTTTTATAGTTTAACTTACAACAATAAAGTTGTTACTAAACGATTTATTGTAAACAAATAAGTTAATTATAAATTGATGAGAATGAAAAGGTTATTTCTTTTAGTATTGATGGCGTTTCCTTGCTTAATTTTTGCTGGCGGATTTCAATTAAATTTACAAGGATTAAAAGCGGTAGGAATGGGTGGTGCTTTTGCAGGAGTGGTTTCAGATGCTACGGCTGTGTTTTATAATCCAGCAGGAATGTCTCGACTTAACGGGCATAATTTTACTGTAGGAATTAATGTTATTGATGCACACGTATCAATACAAACACCAGAGGTAGCAAACACCAATCAAACCTCTAAAAAAGGAACACCTTTTCATTTTTATTACGTTGGCAGGTTAAACAAAAAAATGAATTTTGGTTTCTTAGTCAACAATCAATTTGGCTCTTCAGCCTCTTTTGATAAGGATTGGCAAGGAAAATTCATTATTCAAAATATTTCTCTAACAACATTTATGTTTCAGCCAACCATGTCGTACAAAATACTCGATAATTTAAGTGTTGGAGGCGGTTTTGTTTACACTTATGGTAAATTTAGTACCGAAAAAGCAATTCCTATCTCATCTTCAACCATTACCAACGGAGAAGCAGCTTTATCAGGAAGTGGTGATGGGGTTGGTTTTAATGTTGGCATTTATTCTCAATTTTTAACCTTAGGAGAAAAAGATGGCGATAGAACAGAATTTGCCGCTGGAGTAGATTATCGTTCTAAAATGGCAGTAGATTTAGCCAATGGAACTGCTAAATTTACCGATATTCCTGTTTCGTTAAAGAATAAATTTCCCGACCAAACTTCATTTGTATCTAAACTTACTTTACCAGCCGTTTTTACCTTCGGCATTAGTATTAAACGTATTGTAAAAGATAAATGGTCGTTAGAATTTGCTTATGATTTGCAATGGACAGGCTGGTCAGCTTACGATACTTTAGCCTTTGATTTTAAGAATGCAGATACCCCCGACTCAAAACAAATTCAAGATTGGAAAGATGTTTTAACACATCGATTAGGACTTGATTTTACCTACAAAAATAAATACAGCGTTAGGATAGGTGCATATTTAGATAATACCCCTATGAAAGACAATTTAATAAGTCCACACTTGCCAGGGGTTACGCAATTGGTATATACAGCAGGGTTAGGTTACAGAATATCTGATAAAGTCTCTATCGATTTTGCTTATATCCGAGAAAGTGCCAGCAGAGATAATGTAGGTTTAGCCCAATACGAATTTCAAAATGGAAATTTTGTAAAAAGCAATGGAAATCTTGTGCAAACAGGAGAATTTAAATATAACTTTAACAGAAAAGTTAATGTTTATGGATTGGCTTTTAATTTTAAATTTGGAGGCACTAAAAAGCAAGAAAAAACCACAGTTTCAGAATAAATTAATTACAAACTAAAATAAGAAATGAAAAATAAAAATACTTACTTACTTTTATTTCTTATCCCTTTAATTCTTTCATGTACTAAAACCAAATACGATGAATATATTTTTTCGGCAGGAAATGCTGATTTTTCTAATTATATTTCATTAGGAGATTCTTACACTCAAGGCTTTCAAGATGGCGGTTTGCACAACGAATTTGGACAACAAGATAACTCCTACCCAGCAATTATTGCAAAACAAATGAGAACATCATTTATCCAGCCTACCGTTACAGGAAGTGGCTCAGGATACATGCACCTTGTATATCGTAATGGAGAAATAACTGTTATTAAAGATTTTAATCCCAAAATAACCAATAATGACCCTGAAGCAATTGGTGATGACCCCTCATTTGTAAATTGGGCGGATACCGCTATTACCTATAACAATTTAGCAATTGGCGGAATAAATTTGCGAGATGTACTTTCTTTAAACGGTGAAGCAGCATTACATCATGTAATATTTGGAGAAGGAGCTTCTGCCAATTTATCGTGGAATGGCGTGGCAGGTGAGCCCCTTAATCCTTACGGAAGATTTTTAAACTGGGGAACTACCAGTAACAAAATTGAATATATAAGCCATATAATAAATAGTAAAGCAACATTTTTTACCAATTGGTTGGGAATTAATGATGTAATGAGTTGGGCAAAAGAAGGTGGTGATGATATTAGTGGTTTTGCCGCCTTAACTGATATTACAGAATTTAGAACAAAATATGATAGCGTTTTAACCGTTTTACAGCAGATGGGAGCAAAAGGCGTTTGTGCAAATATCCAAGATATAACCCAAAGCCCTTTTTTTAATACCATTACTTTATCTGCCGTAGGTAAAGATATTTGGATTAAAGAAGGTGCCGATACAACTGTTATTCGAAAAGCAACAACTGAAGATTTAATTTTACTTTCTGCTTTAGATTACATTAACGCAGGAACTGGCTTAACGCAAGCCAATCCATTACCTCACCAACAAGTTTTAGATAAAGCAGAAGTTACTATTGTTAAAAATTACACCAATAATATCAATGCTCAAATTGAAGCCTCGGCTACAAGTCATGGTTTTTATGTTGTAGATATGAATACTTTTATAAGTAAATTAAATTCAGGACTTACATTTGATGGCGTAGATTTAAGTGCAAAATACATTGAAGGTGGTGCCTATTCCTTAGATGGACTTCACCCAAACACAAAGGGATACGCAATGATTGCTAATGAATTTATAAAATCCATTAATACGCATTATAACGCTACCTTACAACCAGTTGCTATTGCAGATTATAGCGGAATTATTTTTCCATAAGAATTGCAACATAAAGTCTTTATTCGAAATGAAGCGATAAATTTGTACTCTACCTGTTATTAATAGTTCGGTAACCAATAACCCTGTCGTAACTCTCATTTTCTTGTTTGTAGTAAACTACTATGGTATATTCGTTTTCTGTTTCAGAATGAGAACCCTCGATTATAGATAAATCACCAGTATTTTTTGAACCATCTTTAACAAAACAATACATGTAGTTGTAATAACCTTGTTTTAGAAGCACTTTTTTATGATAGGAACTTGTTAAAGTGTCATAATCCAATTTAAATTCATCTTTAAATTTCCAATCGGTAAATTTTCCGAACAAATAAAGACTCCCATTTTGTTGAGGCATTACATTGGGTAAAGAAAAATGAACTTTAACATAATTGGCTTCAATGCTACTTTGTTCTCCTTCGTTACGCTTTATTAAAAAATTTCCGTTAATATCGGTATCCGAATAATACTGCTTATAGGAACGATTATCATCCTCTACTAAATAAACATGGGTTAAATTATCAGTTTTATTAAAAGTAATATGTTGAACTCTAATGGTTTGATAACGAATACTTTTAATGTCGAAATTTCTAAATTCATTAATTCCATCAAAAACATTTTCATCATCGTAATCGTAATTTAGTTCATCATCTTTAATAAATTTAGGTAAAAGACCAATAATGGCATTATCCCACCTATAATTTTGCATTAAAACAATATTTAAGCGTTTAAAAGGGTCTAAAATTTTATAACTTGGGTGAAGAATATTAAAATCTACCTCTTGTTTAAAAAATTGGTCATTAACATTTGTAGCACGTTTTATTGTCATATTAATAGTAACATTATTTTCATAAACAATAAATCGTTTTGTTAAGACGGGATGTTCCTTATCGGTTTCTAAATAAACTTTTATAATATAATTTCCAGATTTAGTGAGTTTAAAATTTTCGTTAGGAAATGTTGCTTGATAATGTACATAGGGAATATCAGTGTTTATAGAAGGCTCATAATCAGTAATATTATCCTCAAAAAAGCCACTGATGTATTCGTTTTTTTGTAAGTCAGATGGCGTCCAATTGGCATTACAATGAATTATGGAATAGCTATAATCTTTAAAATCGGCATATAAATCATCAAAACCCAACACTAAATGTTCTTGTCCATTTATAGGTATAATAGGGTAGCTTAGTTCCGATTTTTCATTGTACAATAAAACTGTTTTAATGCTATCGTTGTAAGTAAAATCATCGTACCTTAAATAATTATCGTTGGCATACTCATCTACGCTATTTTTTGACTGACAAAATACTTTGTTTTGTAATAAAAAACATACAACAGTTAGTAAGTAAAATAAGGGTATTTTTTTCATTATCAAACCAATATTATTACTGTCAAAATTACCATTTTACAATTTAGTAAAATAGGTTTATTTTTTTTTCTTAAAATTACTTTGAAACCTAATAGTAATTTATACATTTGTACCCGTATTATAGAAAAATATAAATATGTCAAAAGACGTAAAAATTCGTAAAGGCGTAAACATCAAATTAAAAGGTGTTCCTGAAAAAATTTATGCTAATCCTATTAATATTTCTGAAATTGCTTTAAAACCTACCGATTTTATTGGTTTAGTGCCAAAATTAACTGTAAAGGTTGGAGATAAAGTAAAAGCAGGTTCTCCTTTATTTTTTGATAAAAAAAATGATAAAATTCTTTTTACATCTCCTATAAGTGGTGAAGTAACGGAAATTGTTAGAGGCGAAAAAAGAAAAATTTTAATAGTAAAAGTTAAAGCAGATCAAGCAAACACGTTTGAAAGCTTTAAAAGTGCCGATCCAAAATCTTTAACTAAAGAAGAGATATTAGACAATTTATTAAAAAGTGGTATTTGGCCATTTTTTAAACAGCGTCCTTTCGATGTAATGGCAAATCCTAGTGATGAGCCCAAAGAAATACATATAACAGCTTTAGATACAGCACCTTTATCGCCAGATTATGGTTTTATTGCTCATGGGCAAGACGAAATATTTCAAATAGGTTTAGATGCCATTCGTAAATTAACCACAGGAAAAATACATTTAAACATTACAGGTAATGCAAATGCTGATGAAGCATTTAGAAATGCAAAAAATGTAGAAATTAATAAAATTTCTGGTCCACACCCAGCAGGTAATGTTGGTATTCAAATTCATCATATTAACCCTATTAATAAAGGAGATGTAGTTTGGACTTTAAAAGCCCTCGATGTTTTAACCATAGGAAAACTTTTTAAAGAAGGAAAATTTGATGCTTCGAGAACCATTGTTTTGGCAGGCTCTAAAGTTAAATCACCCAAATACATTAGAACTATTTTAGGTGCAAATATTTCAGAAATTATTAAAGATAATGTAGCAGAAGGAGGAAGATACATTAGTGGAAATCCGCTAACAGGCACTCAAATTGATGAAAATGGATTTTTAAGTTTTTACGATTATCAATTAACCGTTATTCCAGAAGGAGGAAATAACCAGTTTTTTGGTTGGCTACCATTTATAGGAAACAAAAAGTTCAGCTTATCCAGAACATCTTTATCATGGCTTACCCCAAATAAAACATACGATTTAAACACCAATAAAAATGGAGAAGAAAGAGCTTTTGTGGTAACAGGAGAGTACGAAAAAGTGTTTCCAATGAATATTTATCCTGTTTACTTAGTAAAAGCAATGATTAATGAAGATATTGATGCCATGGAAAATTTAGGCATTTACGAAGTTGCCCCAGAAGATTTTGCTTTGTGCGAATATGTTTGCACATCTAAAATAGAAACGCAACAAATAGTTAGAAAAGCATTAAATTTAGTTAAAAAAGAAACTTGTTAATTAATTAAGTTAGCTACTTTTATCATTAATACAATGACAGAATGAAAGGATTAGAAAAATTCATGCAAAAAATCAAACCAAGTGCCGATGGGAAATTTCCTATTGCTCATGCGGTTTGGGATGGAACTTATACTTTTTTATTTGTTCCTGGGCATACCAATAAAAATGGTGCACACATAAGAGATAGCATTGATTTAAAAAGATTAATGATTACTGTTGTAATTGCATTAGTTCCAGCATTATTATTTGGCATATATAATGTTGGACATCAGCATTTTTTAGCTGTTGGAGATGTTGCTGCAACAGACCATGTTTGTAACCTATTTTGGACTAAATTTATTTATGGAGCATTAAAAGTATTACCCCTAGTTATTATATCTTATGCTGTAGGTTTAGGAGTTGAATTTGCATTTGCAGCCATTAATAAACACCCAATACAAGAAGGATTTTTAGTCTCTGGAATGTTAATACCACTAATAGTTCCTGTAGATATACCATGGGCAATGCTGGCCGTAGCAGTTGTGTTTGGTGTGATAATAGGTAAAGAAGTTTTTGGTGGAACAGGAATGAATGTGGTAAATGTAGCATTAGTCGTTAGGGCATTTCTATTTTTTGCTTACCCAACAAAAATGTCAGGCGCTAGTGTTTGGGTAAGTTTAGGCGGAGACAAAGCAATAGATGGCTTTTCTGGAGCTACGCCTTTAAGCAACGCAATAGAAGGGGGGGTACATAAAATTCCATCAATAATGAATGCTATTATCGGATTTATACCTGGTTCTATTGGAGAAACTTCTGTTATAGCAATTGGAATAGGCGCTATAATACTATTAGTTACAGGAATAGCAAGCTTTAGAATAATGGCATCGATGTTTGTTGGTGGTTTATTAACAGGATTAATATTTAATGCCATTGGAACTAATCCATTTTTACAAGTGCCAGCTTTACATCAATTAATGTTAGGTGGCTTTATGTTTGGATTGGTATTTATGGCTACAGACCCCGTAACAGCATCACAAACCAATACAGGAAAAATTATTTATGGCTTATTTATAGGTATGATGGCACTTTTAATAAGAGTAGTAAACCCAGCTTATCCTGAAGGGGTAATGCTTGCCATTTTATTAGGAAATGTGTTCGCTCCACTAATCGACCACATGGTAGTTGGAGCAAACATCAAAAAACGTTTAAATAGATTAAAAACAGCATAATTATGGCTATTAATAGAGAAAGTAACAGTTATACAATAATATTTGCTATTGTAATGGTGGTAATAGTTGGTGGATTATTAGCTTTTATATCTACAAGTTTAAAACCAAAACAGCAGGCAAATATCGATAACGAAAAAATGCAGAATATCCTGCAAGCAATTGGCATTGAAGCAACCGATGGAATAACAAGAGGCGATGCTGGTGAAGTTTTTGGAAAATACATTACACGAAGAATTACCATTAACTATAATGGAGATATTTTAAGTGATAAATCAACTGATGACCCAATTAACAAACAAGATGAATTAGATGCCTTTAACATTAATTTAAGAAAAGAATATTCCAAATATGTTAAACCAATAATGAATAAGACAAAAGGAAATGATGCCATGTTTGAAAAAGAGATAAGAGCATCAAAAGATATTCATTTTCCAATTTTTATTTGTAAACATGAAGGTAAAACATTTTATGTAGTAGCCGTAAGTGGAAAAGGATTGTGGGACGATATTTGGGGTTATTTATGTATCCAATCTGATGGGAAAACTGTACACGGAACTGTTTTTGCTCATAGAGGAGAAACACCAGGACTAGGTTCTAGAATAACAGAATCATGGTTTCAAAATGATTTTAAAAATAAAACTATTGGTAACGAAAAAACTTTCACATCTATTGATGTAATTAAACCAGGAAGAACATTAAATAACCACCAAGTAGATGGAATTAGTGGTGCTACTTTTACAGGTAGAGGAGTGACAGAAATGCTAAATAGAGATTTAATAGTTTACTATAATTTCTTTAAAAATAATACTGAATTTTAAAAAAAATTAGTTCAAAATAAATATTATGAGCGAAGAAACGAAGAAAGAACCTTTATTTTCTAAGAAAAATAGAAAATTAATTACAGATCCTTTAGGTAAAATAAACCCCGTTACTATTCAAGTATTAGGCATTTGTTCTGCGTTAGCTGTGACCATACAAATGGATAATGCTTTAATAATGTCCATAGCTGTTTTGGCAGTTACAGCCATAGGTAATTTTGTTATCTCTGCCATGAGAAACATAATTCCGAGTAGAATAAGAATTATTGTAGAATTAGTAGTGGTAGCCTTTTTAGTTATTTGTGTCGATCAAATTTTAAAAGCTTACGTTTACGATGTTTCTAAAAGTTTATCGGTTTTTGTAGGATTAATTATTACCAACTGTATTATTATGGGACGACTTGAAGCATTTGCCTTAGGAAATAAACCTTGGGCATCATTATTAGATGGCGTTGGTAATGGCTTGGGTTATGGATTTGTTTTAGTTGTTGTAGCTTTTTGTAAAGAATTTTTTGGTTCAGGCACTTTAACATTACCTATACTAGGAAAATTACACCTTATACCTCAATCTTTTTATGATATGGGATACATGAATAATGGATTAATGTTTATGCCACCATCATCTTTAATAATTGTAGCAATATTTATTTGGGTTCAAAAATCAAAGAACCCTGAATTAATTAGTGATTAAATTAAAAAAATAAATAACATGGAATTACTTAAATTATTTATTAAGAGTGCCTTTATGGAAAATATGATTTTCACTTTCTTTTTAGGAATGTGTTCATATTTAGCCGTATCTAAAACAGTAAAAACAGCCGTAGGATTAGGAGCAGCAGTAATTTTTGTACTGTTTGTAACAGTTCCTGTAAATTACTTGTTAGAAACATATATTTTAAAAGAAGGAGCATTATCTTGGTTAGGAGCAGGCTATGCCGATGTAGATTTAAGTTTTTTAAGTTACATTCTTTTTATTGCAGTTATTGCATCTATTGTACAATTAGTAGAAATGTTGGTAGAAAAATTCTCGCCAGCCCTGTATGGTGCTTTAGGTATTTTTCTTCCATTAATAGCGGTAAATTGTTCTATACTTGGAGCAGCTTTATTTATGCAACAAAAACAATTTAGCAATGTTGGCGAAGCTACCGTTTATGGCGTAGGATCAGGATTTGGTTGGTTTATTGCCATTGTGCTAATTGCAGCTATCAGAGAAAAAATAAAATATTCTCATATCATTCCTCCCTTAAAAGGTATTGGAATAGCCTTTATCTTAACAGGATTAATGGGGTTAGCATTTTTAGGATTTTTAGGATTTGAACTTTAAAATAATATTTATATATAAAAACATAAAATGGAAATTAGCATAATTGTTATAACAGTCGTAGTGTTTTTAATAGTAGTGTTGGCACTTGTTGGCATTCTACTATTTGCAAAAGCTAAATTAGTATCTTCAGGGCTAGTTAAAGTAGCTATTAACGAAGGAGAAAAAGAAATAGAGGTAGAGGGAGGAGGAACTTTGCTAACAACATTAAGCTCCCAAGGAATCTTTTTACCCTCTGCTTGTGGTGGTGGTGGAACATGCCTTCAATGTAGATGCCAAGTACATAAAGGTGGTGGATCTATTTTGCCAACAGAAGTACCTCATTTTTCTCGAAAAGAAATTGCAGCAGATTGGCGTTTAGCTTGTCAAGTAAAAGTAAAAGAAAATTTAGACATTGAAATACCTAAAGAAGTTTTAGGAATTAAAGAATGGGAAGCAACAGTAGTATCTAACTACAACGTAGCAACTTTTATTAAAGAATTTATTGTTGAAATCCCAGAAGATATGGATTATAAAGCAGGAGGATATATTCAAATTAAAATTC
>CAZVEW010000072.1:0-12529 GCA_964625955.1 uncultured Vicingus sp.
TTTTAATTTTAATTTTTGCCATTTTAATTTTGAGAACTTTACGCCTTACCAAAAGACAAAAACAAATTATAGAAAAACAAAAGCAGCAAGTAGAAAAACAAAAACAACAAGTAGAAGCCACTTATACCACCCTCTCGGACACACATAACAAACTTGCCGAAGCACATAAAGACATTACCGACAGCATTAACTATGGTGCAATAATACAACAAGCCTTTTTGGCAAGTGAAGCTTATTGCAACAAGGCTTTAAATAATCACTTTATCTTTTTCCAGCCCAAAGATGTGGTGAGTGGTGATTTTTATTGGGTGTATGAGAAAAACGATACCGTATGGTTTGCTGCAGCAGATTGTACCGGTCATGGCGTGCCAGGGGCTTTTATGAGTTTGGTCTGCAACAATTTTTTAAATGAGGTGATTATTGAAAAAGGAATAGCATCACCTGCTGCAATTCTTAACGAAGTGAGAGAAAGCATAGTAAGCGTGTTTAAGCGAGGAGGAACAACCCCAAAACAAGATGGCATGGATTGTTCCTTATGCAAATGGGATAAAAAAACAAATGAACTAACTTTTGCAGGAGCTAATAATCCACTGTACATTGCAAGGCACAACAATCTTACTGAAATAGAAGAAATAAAAGGCGACAGAATACCGGTAGGATATGCAGAAAACTACCAAAACAAGCCTTTTACTGAAAAAAAGGTAACCTTACAAAAAGGAGATGCCATTTACATTTTTTCCGATGGCTTTGCCGACCAATTTGGAGGAGAAAACCTGCCTGCCGGTAGGCAAGGAGGTAAAAAATTCAAATATAAACCTTTTAAAAATTTGCTTTTAACATTGCAAGACAAAGAAATGCAAGAGCAAAAAACCATTTTGAGCCAACATTTTACAACTTGGAAAGGTAATTTAGAACAAGTAGATGATGTTTGTGTGATTGGAGTGAAAGTGGAAAGTGAAAAGTGAAAAATTAGCGTCTTTGCGAGGAAGGAACGACCGAAGCAATCTTAACATTTACAAACTTTTTATGAGATTGCTTCGCAAGCTCGCAATGACGGAAGTAATTTTTAGAACCCACCAAAAGAAACAAAAGAATTATTTACCTTTGGTGTTATGAAAAGAACACTGATTTTAGGTGCAAGTCCTAATGCACAACGTTATGCTTATAAAGCCACTATAAAACTTTCAGAACACGGACATAAAGTCTTTCCTGTTGGCTTAAGAAATGGTAAAATAGGTGAATATACTATTTTAACCGACCAACCTGTAATTCAAGATATTGATACCGTAACACTTTATGTTGGAGCAAAAAATCAACCTCAATACTATAGCTACATTTTAGACATTATTAAGCCAAAACGAATTATTTTTAATCCTGGAACAGAAAACGAAGAATTGATAAAATTAGCAAAAGAAAAAAATATTGAAACGGAAGTTGCGTGTACTTTAGTTTTGCTGTCAATAGGTGAGTTTTAATACTTACTAAACCAACTGTTAATTTTCATCTGAATTACACCAAAAACAGCTTCTTTAAAAATTCCTCCACTCATTTTTGACGCACCAGCTTGTCTGTCAGTAAATATAATGGGTACTTCTATTAATTTAAACCCAAACTTACAGGCTGTAAATTTCATTTCAATTTGAAAAGCATATCCTTTAAATTTAATGGCCGACAAGTTAATTTTTTCTAATACCTTTCTAGTATAACATTTAAATCCAGAAGTGGTATCTCTAATTTTCATGCCCGTAATCATGCGCACATAAGCCGAAGCATAATAAGACATTAATACCCTTCCCATTGGCCAATTAACAACATTAACTCCTGTAATGTATCTCGAACCTATTGCTAAATCGGCACCATCTTTAGCACAAGCATTGTACAGTTTTACTAAATCTTTTGGGTTGTGAGAAAAATCGCAATCCATTTCAAAAATATATTGATAAGCTCTTTTTAATGCCCAATTAAAACCATGAATATAGGCTGTTCCTAAGCCTAATTTTTCTTTCCGTTCTTCGAGGTATAATTGTTGAGGAAATTCTTTTTGTAATTTTTTTACAATAGTTGCTGTTCCATCTGGCGAGCCATCATCAACAATCAAAATAGCAAATTTTTTAGACAAAGAAAACACCGTACGGACCATGTTTTCAAGGTTTTCCTTCTCATTATAGGTTGGTATGATAACTATACTATCTGACATTTTCTTGTAAAAAGATGTTGTAAATATAATTAATTGATTTTATCAATTAATCACCTTTGCTAAAAATGTGTTAAAGCATGTTAAATTATTTTACTTGAATAGTTGGAATGTTAATTAAAATGGTAAAACCTATCGGATAGTTTGCCTTTTGACAAGCTCAGGCTGACAATAAAAGAACTACAACGGAATATTTCCATGTTTCTTCTTAGGTAAAGAGGAAACCTTATTTGTTAGCATTTTAAAAGCAGTAATTAATTTTTCTCTTGTTTGCGAAGGCTTAATTACTTCATCTACATAACCACGAGCTGCAGCATTGTAAGGATTAGCAAACATTTCGGCATATTCTGCCTCTTTTTCTTTCCATTTTTCTTCAGGATTTTCTGCTTCTTTTATTGCTTTTTTAAAGATAATTTCGGCAGCTCCTTTAGCTCCCATTACAGCAATTTCGGCATTTGGCCAAGCATAATTTATATCTGATCCAATGTGTTTTGAGTTCATTACATCGTAAGCACCACCATAGGCTTTACGCGTAATTACTGTAATTCTTGGAACGGTTGCTTCGCTAAATGCGTACAATAATTTTGCTCCATTGGTAATAATAGCATTCCATTCTTGGTCGGTACCAGGTAAAAATCCAGGAACATCTTCAAATACTAATAAAGGAATGTTAAAAGCATCACAAAAACGAACGAACCGCGCTCCTTTTTGCGAAGATTTAATGTCTAAAACTCCTGCTAAAAATGCAGGTTGGTTGGCTACAATTCCTATGGATTTTCCAGCTAAACGAGCAAATCCGACTATGATGTTTTCAGCAAAATCTTTATGTATTTCGTAAAAACTATTATCATCGACAGTTTCCTCAATTACTTCTTTAATATCGTAAGGTTGATTTGGATTTTCAGGAATAATGGTGTTTAAACTTTCTCTATTTTCATCGCCAATTTCATAAGGAACAGAAGGAGCATCTTCTTCACAATTTTGTGGCATGTATGAAAGCATGGTTTTAATTCCGTTAATACATTCTATTTCATTGGCATAGGTTAAATGGGTTACACCCGATTTTGTAGCATGGGCAGATGCTCCTCCTAAATCTTCTGAGCTTACTTCTTCGTGGGTAACCGTTTTTACTACATTTGGACCCGTAACAAACATGTAAGAGGTGTTTTCTACCATCATAATAAAATCGGTTAAAGCAGGAGAGTAAACTGCTCCGCCTGCACATGGCCCCATAATGGCAGAAAGTTGGGGAATTACACCACTCGCTAAAGTGTTTTTATAAAAAATATCGGCATAACCTGCTAAACTTACAACGCCTTCTTGAATCCTTGCTCCTCCTGAATCGTTTAAACCAATAACTGGAGCACCAACTTTCATTGCTAAATCCATTACTTTGCAAATTTTTTCGGCATAAGCTTCGGCTAAAGAGCCTCCTAAAACGGTGAAATCTTGCGAAAAAACATAAACTAATCTTCCATTAATTGTGCCATAACCTGTAACCACTCCATCGCCTAAAAATTTGGTTTTTTCTAATCCAAAATTACTTGAGCGGTGAGTTACAAACATCCCTATTTCTTCGAAAGAGCCTTCGTCTAATAAAAAATGGATTCTTTCTCTTGCGGTTAATTTTCCTTTTTTATGTTGGGCTTCAATTCTTTTTCCACCACCACCTAATTTTGCTTCTGCTATTTTTTCGCTAAGTTGATTAAGTTTTTCTTTCATAAGAAGTATTAATAGAGAGTAAAAATAAAAAAAGTTAGCGTGATAAACTATTATTAATGATTAGAAATAATTTGCATGTTAAATGTTCTAATCTAAATAAATATCAATTAAACCTGTTGGAGCAACAATGTAAATGGTTTTGTTTGCTCTATCTACTTTGGTAATAATCTCGTTAGTAATAGGAATTAAGATTTCTTTTTTTGTTGTATTTTTTACTTCAAAAATTGCTTGTGTAGGGTAATCTAAAATTTGAATTATTTTACCAATGTTTCCTTTGTTTTTATCAATAACCTCAAAACCAATAACTTCGTGATAATAAAATTTGTTGCCACTTAATTTGGCTAAAGTGTTTAATGGCAAAAAACAAGCTTTTCCTATTAATGGTTTTGCTTCGTTAATGGTGTTAACATCTTCTATCTTTATTTTTAATGTGCCATTAGTTAAGAGGTAAGAATCACTTATAAAAAAAGGAATCAGTGAGTTATCCTTTTCGTTGAGTTGAATAAATACTGATTCCAAATTTTTATATTCTTCAGGAAAATCTACATCTAATTTAATAATGAGTTCTCCTTGCTTTCCATGAACCTTAGAAGTGTAACCTAGATAATAGCACGCTTCAATGTTCATTTTTATGCTTCATCTTTTTTTTCTTCTTTAGCTGGAGCTTCTTCCTTTACTTCAGCAACAGGGGTTTCTTCTACTTTTGTTTCAGCAGGTTTTTCTTCTTTTGCTTCAACAATAGGAGCAGTTTCTTCGGCTACAGCTTCAGTAGGTATTTCATCTACAGGTGTTTCAACTATTTCTTCTGCTGGTGGCGTATTTTTTGCTAATACTTCAGCAGATTTTTTAGCGTTAGCAGCTTTTTCTACATCCATTCGTATTTTTTCTGCATCTGCAGCAGCTTTAGCTAAATTATCTTTTTTACCGCCAATTTTACTTTCTTTTTCTGCTAACCAAGCTTCAAATTTTTTATCTGCTTGTTCTTGTGTTAAAGCTCCTTTTAGAACGCCTTTATCAAGGTGGTTTTTATGGATGACTCCTTTGTAAGAAAGAAGTGCACGACAAGTGTCTGTAGGTTGAGCACCAGTTTTTACCCAATAAAGGGCTCTATCGAAATTAATGTCAATTGTTGCAGGATTGTCGTTTGGATTGTAAGTACCTAGTCTTTCAATATACTTCCCATCACGTGGGGCACGAGTGTCTGCTACAACAACGTGAAAAAAAGAATAACGTTTTTTTCCATGTCTTTGTAATCTAATCTTTGTAGGCATTTTTTAAATTTTAATGATTAATTATAATTTTTAAGCCTGCAAATGTACAAAAATGATTTTTGTTATTCAATAGAATTGAAGAAATAAAAACGGTAAACTATTTTATGTGTAATCAACATCCATATCTAATTTTTGTTTTAATATTACTAGCGTTGGATTTTTAAGCTTCATTTTGTCGAATTTCTCTTGAGGGGTATAGGCTTTTTTGTTTTTTATATCTTTATTTATTTGGGTTGTTATTTGAATGTCAAAGTTCTTTAATTCTGTTTTTAAGAAGGCTAAAATATCACCTTTTTTATTATTGAAATTATCTTCTAAGGATTTATTTTCAATAGTTAACAAAATATTATTGCCATCTACTTCGGGTAAATTCTCAAAAGCAGAGGCTAAAATTATTTTACCCTCTTTTTGTAATTTTTCTTTATATAATTTCCATTTTTCAAAAAATTGTTGCTCAGTAAATGTTATTGCTGGTTTAATTGATGAGTCAAGAACTTCTTTGGCTATTTTTTTTTCTTTAATATTTGAATTAATTGAAACAGTATTGGCAAAATTAAGATTTGTTTTCTTTACTAAAGGGGGAGCTTCTTTTTGAATTTCTTTAACAATATTGTTCGATGTACTTACTTTTTCAGTACTTACTTCCTTTAAAATAGGGCTTTTAATTATTGGTTCTTGAACATTAGTTGTTATTGCTTGAGGGGTTTTAATTACGGAATCTTTATGGCTTATAACTTTTGTGAGAGGAAGGTTAATTATTGGACTTTTTTTTTCGCCAATATTAGTGCTTAAAGAGCAAAGTTGCATAAGCATAACCTCTACCAAAAGCCGATGATTCTGGCTGGTTTTGTAGGAGGTATCGGCTTTACTTGTTATGCTTAAGAATGCAATAAGATTATTTAAATTTGCTGTTGTAGCTTGCTCTTTATACCTGTTTCTAACATTTACCCCTACTTCGAGTAAATTTTCTGTTTTATTGTCTTGGCAAACCAATAAATTTCTAAAATGTTCTGATAAGCCATTGATAAAATTATGCCCATCAAATCCATTGTTTAAAATTTCATTAAACAACAGTAAACAATTAGCTATATCTTGATTTAAAACTGCATCAGTTACCTTAAAATAATAATCATAATCTAAAATATTTAAATTCTCAATTACATTTTGATAAGTAATTGTTTTCCCTGAGAAACTTACAATCTGGTCAAACATGGAAAGAGCATCTCTTAATGCTCCATCTGCCTTTTGAGCAATAATGTGCATGGCATCTTCTTCTGCGGTAATGTTTTCTTTTTTTGCGATATAAAGCAAATGTTTGGCAATATCTTCAATTTGAATTCTATTAAAATCAAAAACCTGACAGCGAGAGAGTATGGTTGGGATAATTTTGTGTTTTTCTGTTGTTGCTAAAATAAATATAGCGTGTTTAGGTGGTTCTTCTAAGGTTTTTAAGAAGGCGTTAAATGCTGCTTGAGAAAGCATGTGAACCTCATCAATAATATAAACTTTATGTGTTCCTAACTGAGGAGCAAACCTAACTTGTTCTATTAAATTCCTGATATCTTCGACAGAGTTATTGGAAGCAGCATCTAGCTCATAAATGTTTAATGATCGTCCTTCATTAAACGATTTACATGATTCACACTCATCACAGGCTTCAATATTTTGTGTAACACTAAAGCAGTTAATAGTTTTTGCTAAAACCCTTGCACTAGTGGTTTTACCAACTCCTCGAGGACCAGTAAACAAAAAGGCTTGGGCTAAATGGTTACTTTTTATGGCATTTTTTAAGGTATCCGTAATTGCCTGTTGACCGACAACTGTATCAAAAGTGTTTGGGCGGTATTTTCTAGCTGAAACAATAAAATTATCCATGCCATAAAATTAAACAAACAAAAATTATTTAATAACCGTTAAAGGTTTTTATTTTTTAACAATGTTTTTAAATGTACTTAAAAATGGTAGTAATAATTTTATATCCTGCACCAATAGTTCCTTTTACAGTTCCAGAAACTTTAGAAAAGCCTATTCTTTTTCGGTAATTTACAGGTATTTCGCAAGTTGCCATTTTTAATTTTGCGGCTTTCACTTGCATTTCAACAGTCCAACCATAGGTTTTGTCTTGCATATTTATAGCCATTAAACTGTTATATTTTATTGCCCTAAAAGGGCCTAAATCGGTGTATTTTACTTTGTAAATTATTCTTAATAAAAAGGTAGCCAGCCAATTGCCAAAAACTTGCTGGGGAGTCATGGCTCCTTTTTCTAAATCTCCGAGAGCTCTAGAACCAATTACCATGTCCATATTTTGATGAATAATTGGTTGAATTAAGTCGTTCATTTGTTCAGGGTAATCGGAATAATCGGCATCTAAAAAGACAACAATGGTTGGTTTTATTGCTTTATTTTTGAGGTAATTTATTGCCTTTAAACAAGCGTTACCGTAGCCTATATTGTGTTCTTCTAAAACTAATGCCCCAGCTTTTTTGGCATTTATAGCTGTTTTATCGGTAGATTTATTATTGACAACAATAATTTCTCTCACTAAATTTTTAGGAATATCATCAATTACATTGGCTACTGCATTTTCTTCGTTAAAAGCGGGTATTATTACATCTATAATTACTTCCATTTATTCTCCATATTGTACAATTTGTTTAATTTTTCCTGTTTCATCATAAAGTTTCCACGAGCCTATTTTTTTATTTTTACGATATTTACCAGCTAACACAAGTTTATTGTTTTGATAAAGTTTCCAAAAGCCATCTTTTAAATCATCAATAAAATGTCCTTCTTTTATTTTTTCTCCTTGCTCATTAAAAAATTCCCACCAACCAGTTTTTAATCCATCATTAAACAGTCCTTTAGTAGCTACAATTCCGTTTTGGTGAAAAAAAGTCCAAAATTCGTGTTTTAAGTTGTTGTATAACCAACCTTCGCTTTTTATTTTACCATTTTGGTAATAATTTTTTTGGTATGATTTTTTATTGCCATTTTGGTAAATATGTGCCGATTTTAAGGCTTTGTTAGGATAAAAAGTTTTTTTTGTTTTAACTTCTTGAGCTAAAATTGAGGTATAAATACTGAAACTAATTAGTGCAATAAATAACCTCATTGAAGCGTAACGTCTTTTTTACCAATTAAAATAGGATTTTCTTTAATTCGCCCTTTTTCATCACCATTTTCTAATTTTAAAACACCCCGTGGACACACAGCAGCACAAATGCCACAACCAACACAAGATGCTCGTACAATATTTTGACCTTTTTGGGCGTAAGCTCTTACATCAATACCTTGCTCACAATAAGTAGAACAATTGCCGCAAGAAATACATTGTCCGCCATTGGTAGTAATTCTAAATCTTGATTTAAATCGCTGAATAATACCCATATAGCCAGCTAACGGACAACCAAACCTACACCAAACCCTGTTGCCCAATAAGGGGTAAAAACCAACGCCAATTACGCCCGAAAACATGGCTCCAATTAAAAATCCATAGGGTTGTTGAAAATATTTATAAATGTTTAAGCCTAAAAAAGTACCACTGTTGGTAAAATAGCCGTAAAGTGTGGCAAAAGTCATTACAAAAACCAACACCATTACACTATGAATTAGCCATCGTTCTAGCTTCCAAGCTGATAGTTTTTTAGAAGATAGTTGACGAAATGGGTCTCCTGCGGTTTCGGCTAAACCTCCGCAACCACAAACCCAACTGCAATACCATCTTTTACCAACAAAGTAAGTAATTATTGGCGTAAAAATTAAAAACATAAACAATCCTAAAACAAAATAAAACATACCTAAATTTCCACCATATTGTGTCATATTATCTAAATGCCAACTATCAAAAAAATAGTAATTTAAAGGCCAAAAATATTTGATATCTTTTGCAAAATAATGTGAGGGGTCTGAAAATCCTTCTAAAATTTCGGGAATTAGGTAGGCTAAAAAAAATTGTGAAATCATTACCACAATTGTTCTTATAATTTGGTAGCGATTATGTCGGTATTTTAAAATAAATTTAATGCCTAAAGAACAAATTAATAACGTGTAAATAGTACCATAAACAAACCATTGACTTGCTACTGCCCCTGTTAATAGCTTACTTAGTGGGTCGAACAAACCAACCAAACCTTTGTTTGGTGTACCTTTTTGTGCCAAGCCTAAATATTGCGGATACCAATACAATAAAATATAGAAACCTGTTAAGATAATGCCAGTTATCCAACCCCAAACACCCCTACTGGTTAATGCCATTTTCCAAACTTGGTTATTGCTTATTCCTGCGGGTTTTGTTAGGTAAGTTCTTAAGGCATAGATAATTGTTCCTCCGCTAATAAAAACCAACGACAGGGCTAAAAATAATGTGTTTTGTTTAAAAGTATAGCCTCCCCAAGCTACAAAAAATATAATTACGCCTAGTGATGCTAATACTAAACCTAATTTTTGAATGGCATCTGTTCCTGTTGGGTGAGGTTGTGCGATGGATAAACTTTCTTGTTTTTTCATTTTTTTAATGCTTAATTAAAGGTTGACTGTTTGTGCTGAAGTTTCCCATTTTTCTTTAATTTCTTGTTCATAATGGCGGTAAAATTCTGGATCGAAATTGGCATCTTTTAAATGCTGCATAATATACTCCATTGTTTTGTTGCCATCAATCCATTGCTCACAAACTTCGTGTCGCAAGCGAATTCCAAAAGTGTTTATTCCTAACAATGCTTGTGTGCTTTTATCAAATACAAAGTGCAAGCATTTTTCGCCATCGCTGTGTTCCCAATAAAAATCGGCTTCATTTGGTTTTAATTCATTGTAAACCCAGCCATAAGTTTGGTATTCTATATCGAAAAATTTGGCTGAGTTAAACCACATTCCTGGTTGATAAGCAGTTTTGTTACCACAAATTGTTTGGGCTAAAGTTTCGCCCATCATGCGTCCTGTGTACCAAACTTGTTCTAAATTTTTTCTTCCTGTTGGGTGTTGATGAAATTCGGCACAATCGCCAACAGCGTAAATATCAGGGATATTGGTTGCTAAAAATTCATCAACCAAAACTCCTCTGTTGGTAGCTATATTGCTATCTTTAATAAAATTTA
Source organism: uncultured Vicingus sp. (assembly GCA_964625955.1). Taxonomy (GTDB): domain Bacteria; phylum Bacteroidota; class Bacteroidia; order Flavobacteriales_E; family Vicingaceae. Next base: position 10,281 of record CAZVEW010000072.1, read on the forward strand.
TATTTGGACTAACTCCAGCGGTTAAGCCCACAAACTGACATTTAATTTCTTCTTCATTTTTTGTGATGATGGCTTTTGCTCTACCATTATCATCTCCTAAAATTTCTTTTAATTCGGTGTTAAATCTTAAATCTACCCCGTGTTTTTTTATTTGACGAGCAATTAATTCTCCTTCCATTTTGGGCATTATTCCGCCCCAAAATTTATCTTCACGAACTAAAAAAGTAACTTTTATGCCTCGCGATAAAAACATTTCTGCCATTTCTACACCTATTAAACCACCACCAACAATAACTGCCCTATTTGTGGTTGGTGAGTATTTTTCCATGCCTTCTAAATCTTGGTAAGCATATAATCCTTGTACGGCATTTAAATCTTGCCCCGGCCAACCAAATTTATTGGGTTTTGAACCTACTGCTAAAATTAGTTTATCATAAGCTAAAGTAGTTTCGTTGTTTAATTGTAGTTCTTTTTTTTTGGTGTCAATTTTTTGAACAAAAGCACGCAATAAATTAATGTTATTTTTTTGCCAAAACCCATCTTCATAAGGTTTGGTGTGTTCAAATTTCATGTGTCCCATGTAAATATACATGAGGGCGGTTCTCGAAAAAAAATGGTCGGTTTCGGTAGAAATTACGGTAATTTTTTTACCACTCATTTTTCTAATGTGCCGAGCGGCAGTAATACCAGATATGCCATTTCCAATAATTACGATATGTTCCATAGGCTTGTTTTATTTTGCAAATAAAGGTACAAACTTTTAATTTGCTTGTCTAACTTATGACAATCTTATTTAAATCTAAATTAGTTATTTTGTTGGCAGAAACTTTTAAAATGAGAAATAAAACTATTTTTTTAATTATTTTATTGTTAAGCATTACAAGTAGTTTTGCACAAAATACTGGTGATGAAGATTTTATTCAAGATTATACGCCATCTATTCTTATCCACAAAGGACAAACCGAGTTTAAGTTGTTTAATAATTTGTACACGCAAAAAAATTATTTTAACGAAAATTCCGATAGGTTGAGTAATGTTAATCGGAGTTCGTTTTTTACTTCTATCATGGAATTAAATTACGGAAGCTCAAATAATTTTACCATAGGTGGAGAATTATGGTATAAATCGGTAAAAATTGGAGGTGTAAATTCTTCGCCCTTAAATGTGCTTACTTTTGAGAACAACCTTAATGCAAGAAGTGGAATTGCTGCACTAGGGTTTAAAATAAAATTTAATCCTGTAAAAAAATGGACTAATTTTAGTATTGAAACCACCTTATTGGCAAATACTTTGAGCGACCCAGAAAGCAAAAAAAGAAATCAACCTTTTTTAGACAATAATAGACATCAATGGGTTACAAAATTGCTGTATGATAAAGCAATTAATGAGAAATTTCAACTTTTTATGCAATTATCTTCTTGGGTAAGTATTGATAAAGAATTGGCAAAAGATAACATGGGTATTGCCATTCCTTTAGATGTGTTTGTGAGTTATTTTGTTACCCACAAATTTACCGTTTATCTTCAAAATCAACTGTGGCCAAGCATTGGTAGCTCTGGTGTCGATTCGTATTTTGTGCAAGAAGGCGTAGGTGTAAAATACCAATTATTTGATGGTTTTGAATTAGAAGGATTGTACACTAAATTTATGCTAGGAAAAAACTCAGGAGCAGGACAAACTTTTAACATTGGTATTCGGTTTTTAAATTAATCTTTTTGATAAAGTCAAAATTTATATTTTTAGGTTTAATTTCTATTCTTTTATTAGCTGGGATTTTACTCTTTTCTTTCGATAAAAATTCAACAAAAATAGGGGGAGTCAATTTTGTTTCTCCAGATTTATTACATTCTTTTTCTGGATTTTCGGCTATGCAAAGAATAAATGCCAATTGGATTGCTTTTAATCCTTACGCTTTTACAAAAACAGCAGAACCTCATGTTATATTTAATCATAAAAGAAGTTGGTGGGGAGAAAAAACGGAAGGCGTTATCAAAATGATTCAACAAGCAAAACAAGAACATTATAAAATAATGCTTAAACCACACGTTTGGATAATGGGACAAGGTTGGTGTGGCGATTTTGAGCTTCCTACAGCAGCTGACTGGGAAACTTGGGAAAACGATTACGAGAAATACATTCTTACTTATGCTAAAATTGCCGAAGAAAATAAAGTAGAATTATTATGTATTGGCACTGAATTTAAAATTTCTGTCACCAAGAGAAGCAATTTTTGGGTTAATCTTATTAAA
>CAZVEW010000073.1:0-2606 GCA_964625955.1 uncultured Vicingus sp.
GATTTTTTTTAAATAAAATACTTTTGGTAATAATTACGTTGTTTAGTATAACGTTTAATTCTTACGCCCAATATTCTTCTGAAATAGACCTTAAAGAGGCTGCTCAAAAGTTTTTTGATGAAGAAAATTTTGTAGCAGCTTTGCCCTTGTACTCTCAATTATTAAGCCTTTACCCAAAAGATTTAAATTACAACTATAAATATGGCACTAGCATACTTTATGGTGCTAGAAAAAAAGACGATGCACTAAAATATTTAAAATTTGCAGTCTCAAAATCAACAGTAGAGCCTCTTGCTTATTATTACTTAGCCAAAGCCTATCACCATAACTATAAATTTGATGCAGCAATTACCTACTACAATAAGTTTAAAAATAAAGCAGACAACAAACAGATTCAAAAATATCAAGTAGATAGACAAATTGAAATGTGTCAGAATGGTCAAAAACTCCTTAAAAGTATGACCAATATTGGTGTTATCAGTAAAAAAGACATTAAAGAATCAGATTTCTTTAGGTCGTACGATTTAAAAGGAATTGGTGGTAAAATAATTATCAAACCAGATGAATTTAAAACAAAACTCGATAAGAAAAAAAATGAAAAAACAATAATTCATGTTGATCATACAGCCAAAATGTTGCTTTTTTCATCTTATGGTGAAAAAAACAGCGATAACAAAGATATTTATAAAGTAGTAAAATTACCTAACGGAGAATGGAGTAAACCGAGTAGTATAGGTTCATCTATTAATACAAAATATGATGAAGATTATCCTTTTTTACACCCCGATGGTAAAACACTTTATTTTTGCTCTAAAGGATATAATAGCATGGGAGGATATGATATCTTTAAATCAACCCTTGATGAAAGTACAGGGGATTGGAGTTATCCCGAAAACTTAGATTTCCCTATTAACACCCCAGATGATGATATACTTTTTATCTCTGACATCAATAATCAGTTAGCCTATTTTGCATCTTCAAGAACGAGTAAGCAAGGAGAGTTAACTGTTTACAAAGTTAAAGTTGAACCAGAACCAACACAAAATTCTGTAATTAAAGGAATTTTCTTAGCAGAAGCTAATCCAAGTATGAAATCAGCAACAATTTCTGTAGTTAACGCAGATAATGGAACAAAGTACGGTATTTACACAACCAATAATAAAAATGGCAAATACCTCTTAGTTTTTCCTGATAATGGAGGAAAATTTAAATTATTATTAGAAACTACCAACGATGCTCCAATCCATTCGGCAATAATAGAATTACCTGTTTTAGATAAATTTAGACCATTAAAACAAGAATTACGACTAGTAGGAGAAGGTGATAGCCAAAAATTAGTAGTTAAAAATTTATTTGATGAAACGGATGAATTTGATGTTAATGATCCACTTTTTGTTGACAACCTAGTAAAGGAAAAAGCAAAATTAGATGTTAACACCACAGAAGATGAAGTTTTAAGCTCTTTACAAGACAATAATAAAGAGTCTAACCTAAATCCTGAATATGCCGATTTATCAGATGAAGAATTATTAAAACAAACCAATGAAAGCACTAAAAAATTAATTAATAATGCAAAAAAATCTAGAAATCAATCAAATGCAGCATTTTTATTAGCCAATAATAAAATGAAGGAAGCAAAAAACACTTACGCATCTTCTAAAAATAAAGTAGAAAGTGCCGAAGTTGTAAATGAAGCCGTAACAGCATTAAATGTTGCTCGAAACATAGAAAGTGAAGCCACAGAAAGAGAAAGCGATATTAATCAAATTAATGAGCTTAAAAACACCATCACAAATAGTTTAAAATCTGGAGATAGGGCTAATGCAGAAGAAAATTTTAAAAAGTTAAATGAAATCTCACAGGCCTCTTATCAGAACGAATCAGCAATAGATAAAGAAGTAATGTTGGCTACTAATAAATTATCAGAAAAAGAAACAGCTTATAATAATAATAGAGATAAGATAACCGAATTAAAAAATAGAGAAATTGAGTTAAATGATAATATTGATGCTTTAAACACTAAACTCAATGAAACTAAAAAGAAATCAGAAAAAGAAAATATACAAGAACAAATAAACGCTCTAAAAATAGATTTAGAAGATGTTACCTTTGATTTATCTAAAGAAGAAGCTAATAAAGAAATATTGTATAAAGACTATATCGAAGCTAAGAATAACGCAAAAATAGTTAGTACCGTTATTTCAAATGTTAGCGAATCTTCAAAAGTACAAGTAGCCGCTTTAGATGAAACAAGCAAAATTAGAATAGATAATGATATAAGCTATTTTGAAGACGAAGGTGTTGTAGGTCTTTATCCTGATGAAGAAAACACAATAGCTAGTAACGAAACCAACCCATCATTAACTTATAATTTAAAAGACCACAAAGATGAGTATAAAATTATTGATGAAGAAGGCAAAGTAATTGATTATAACACACAATACGGCACCGCACTTGTTGATGTAGATAATATTGATGATGAAAGCCAAAAAGCAGCATTGATAGCCAAAGTAGATGATGAATGGATAAAATCAATTGATGAAGAAATCGATATTAGAGAAAATCAATTAAAAACAACAAATGATGGTAAGAAAAAGATTGAATTA
>CAZVEW010000073.1:2706-4588 GCA_964625955.1 uncultured Vicingus sp.
AAAAAGAATGAAATTATCGCAGCTAATAACATAGGTGACGAAATTGAGAAAAATACCAAAAAATCTAAGCTAACAAAAGAATGGATAAGCAATATTGATGAGGAAATAAATTACAGGAATGAACAGCTAAAATATGCTAAACCTGATAAAAAAGCTGAAATTGAACAAATATTAGCAGACTTAAGTGCAGCTAAAATTAATCAAGTACAAAAACTTTATGAGTATCAAAATAAAGTAAAAGAAGAACAAAATAAAGAAGAACAACAAAGTTTGACTGAGAATAACCTAAATGCTCCTGAAGATAATTTTTCTAATCTTAAGTATAATACTAAATATCATTATAAATCTAGCCAATCAGTAAAAAGTATTGCAACAGTTAATGATTTAAAAAATGAGGCATCTCAGTTGAAAAATGAAGCAGAAATCCAGCAAAATTCTATTGACAATTTAACAACAGAAGAAGAAAAACAGGCAGCCATTGAAAGATACGAGGAGATAAACAAACAAGCAGAGGATAAGCAACTAGAAATCGCAAATATTTATAAAAAATCTAATCAAATAGAATATACCAACAATAACGATGTATTAAATCAACTAAAAGGAAACAATAACGATGAATATGCAGATAATGTAATGATGGCAGAGATGCTGATTGACGAATCTGCTACCTATTTTAATCAGGCAAAACAAAAAAGAGAAGAAGCTTCTGCTGATCAAAATTTCACGGCAAAAGAGATGTCCTTGCAAAAAGCTTATGAATTAGAAATGAAAGCCATAGAAAAACAAAATAAAGCCATTAATTTATTGTCGGTCGATGGTGCTAAAGATATTTTTGCCCAAGTTGAAGCTGACAATTTATCGAACGAAAACATAGATAATACAAACGAAACAATGGAAAATCCTGTTGTTGATGAGGTAAATACTGATAATCAATTAACAATAAACGAAAACACAAATGAAACAGTAAATGTAAATAATGATGTTGTAGAAGAACCAAGTAATACAGAAAATACGATAGCTGATAACCAAGAAACATCGTTAAATACCCATCCTGAAATTAATTCATTATACGAGCCAAAAGCTATAAACTTACCATCTATTGCAGAAACTGAGAAAGCAAAAAGATTAGAAAAAGAGGCAGAAGTTTTAAATATTGAGGCAAAAGCTTTACGCGATAGTGCAGAAGTAGTTAGAAAGAAAAAAGATAAACAAGCTATTATTGCTTTAGCAGATGAGAAAACAGCTCAATCAGAAAGAAAAATAGTAGAAGCTCAGGTAATTTATAATAAAGTAGAAGAAATGAAAGCCAGCGAGCAAGAGTTGACTAATAATTTAGCAGAGAATAGAAATAAATTAAGAACAGAAAAATTTACCAATGAAGATGAACTCAGAATTAAATCCATTCCTACCAACGAAATTGTTTCAATTACAAATTCTGTAGATTACAGTACTTATGCTGAGGAAACTAAAAAATCAAGAAGGTTAATTAAAGAGGCGGAAGTAGATTACATTGCCGCAGATAAATTTCAGCAAGAAGCCGAAGATGAAAAATCCTTAGGAGTTGCTCTAAATGCAATGGCTGCAGGAGCTCAAACCAATCAAGAAAGAGAAAAGCTTAAAGGTCAGATAGCAAAACTCAACAAAATGATTGCTGACAATGAAACTAATGCAGAAAATTCTCGACAAAAAGCTACAGATAAAGAAAAAGAAGCTTTGATTAGTTCAAATAAAGCAGCCTATGTAATTAATACTTCTGACGATGAATTGGCAAAAAATATTGTTGCAATAGAAAAAGCAGCAACCTATAATAATGACTTATTACTTGCTGTAGAAGACAATAATACTGCAGTAGAAGACAATAATACTGCAGTAGAAGACAATA
>CAZVEW010000073.1:4688-12280 GCA_964625955.1 uncultured Vicingus sp.
ATAATACTGCAGTAGAAGACGATAATACTGCAGTAGAAGACAATAATACTACTGTAGAAGACAATAATACTACTGTAGAAGATAATAACACTGCTGTAGAAAATAATGCTAGATATACTAATATAGATGAGATACCAACTGTTCTCAGTCAATCTATTTTTTCATTTTCTAATAAAAATGTATCTACTTATAGTAATAATAAACCAATTCCTATTAATGCAAAACTACCAGAGGGGTTAGTATTTAAAGTACAAATTGGAGCTTTTAGAAATAAAATTCCTGAAAATCATTTTAAAGGATTTGCACCAATAATGGCACAAGATGCAGGGAATGGTATAACACGTTATACCGCAGGTTTCTTTAAAACCTTTAATGTAGCAAATCAAGCAAAAACAAAAATTAGGTCTATAGGTTATTCCGATGCTTTTGTTGTGGCTTTTTACAATGGAAAAAGAATAAACATAACAAAAGCTAAAGCAATGCTTGATGGAACAGCAACAGCTCCTAAAGAAAACACAGACTTTTTACCTATGAACAACAATATAAATGATAATACAACAACAAATACCAACGACAATACAGTAGATGTAAATGAAACAGAAGAGGTTAAAGATGGCATTTCTACAGATGTAAGAAATATTGATGGTATTTTTTATACAATTCAAGTAGGAGTGTATTCTAAACCAGTAACACCAGACCAATTAACAAACCTAACACCTTTAAATAGCGAGCGTACATCAACAGGATTAATAAGGTACACTTCAGGAAACTATAAAACTATTTCAAGAGCTAATTTAGCCAAAACTAGAATCAGATTAAGAGGACTTTCAGATGCTTTTATTATTGCTTACCGAGATGGAAAAAGAATTTCTGTAAAAAAAGCCAATGAATTAATTTATTCTGGAGATGATGGAACAACAACTACAGATGAATCAAATAACATAACAACAGAAACTATAAAAAAAGATTTAAAAATTGAATTTAAAGTTAAATTAGGAGAATATAGTGATGATGTTCCAATTGAGGATGCAGGGATATTTTTACAATTAACTGGCAGAGGAGTTAAAACTTTTGAGAAAGATAATAAAACTGTTTATACCATTGGTTCTTTCTCTGATTATAATGAAGCTTTAGATGTGCAAATAGAGATGAAAGATATTGGCGTTAAACAACCAAGCATAATCGCATTCCAAGATGGCACAGCTATTGATATTGACAAAGCTTTAGAATTAATAAAAAATAACCAATAAACATGACTATTATCAAACCAATAAACCAAAAAACAATAAAATCGGAAACAATAAAAGAAAATCAGATTATATTATATAACGATGATGTGAATACATTTGATCATGTAATCGAAATGTTGGTTAAATATTGTAAACACAATGTCGTACAAGCAGAACAGTGTGCTTATTTAGTGCATTATAAAGGAAAATGTATTGTGAAAAATGGAAAATATAATTTATTAGCACCTATTTCATCAGCATTAGCTGAAAATGGTTTAACAGTAGAGCTTAATTAAAATAAGAATGAAAAAAACTACAATTATTGCTATTATTTTATCTTTGTTAGCATGTTCTAAAGTCCCAATATCAGGACGAAGACAGGTAAATCTTTTACCAGAAAGTCAAATGCTAAGCATGAGTTTAGTACAGTATAAGAGTTTCTTAAATGAGAATCCTCCTATGGCTGATAATATTGCAGCAACCAAACAAGTTAAAAGGGTAGGGAATAGAATAGCAATAGCAGTAGAAAAATACATGAAAGAGAATGGCTTTTCTAACCGTGTTAAAAACTATAAATGGGAGTTTAACTTAGTAAATAAAAATATTATTAACGCGTGGTGTATGCCAGGAGGTAAAGTAGTTGTTTATAAAGGAATTATGCCACTTACACAAAGCGATGAAGGTTTGGCTGTTGTTATGGGACATGAAATAGCTCATGCCATAGCTCGTCATGGAAATGAAAGAATGAGCCAAGGCTTAATTGCAGCAGCAGGGGTTGCAAGTTTGGCAGTAGCATTAAGAAATAAACCTAGCGAAACAAAATCGCTTTTTTTAGGTGCTTTTGGAGTAGCCTCTGGTGTTGGTATTTTAGCTTTTGGTAGAAATCAAGAAAGTGAAGCTGATAAAATGGGTATGGTTTTTATGGCTATGGCTGGCTATCAGCCAAAAGCAGCAATTCCTTTTTGGAATAGAATGAAAGATGCTGGAGGAAATGCTGGCGTCCCAGAATTTTTAAGCACTCACCCAAGCAACGATACTCGAATTAAAAGAATTACAGATTGGTTGCCTGTTGCAGAATCTTACTTTCAAAAAGCAAATTAATATCAGTTTAACTTCCTATCAAAAACAAGCAAGGTCGTTTGTGTAAATTTAATTTAATTTTTTTCCATTCAGCAATGGTTTTGGTGCTAATTCGTTCACTTTTTAAGGTAATATCAACAGCAACACATAATAAAGTTGTTGGAAAACAATTTTCTAAAATAGTTGACAACATATTATTATTTCTGTAAGGAGTTTCAATAAAAAGTTGTGTTTGCTGCAATTTTATTGCTCTTTTTTCGAGTTCTTTTAATTTCTTTTTTCGTTCTTTTAATTCTTTTGGCAAATAACCATTAAAACAAAAACTTTGTCCATTAAAACCACTTGCCATTAATGCTAATAATATTGATGAAGGACCAATTAAAGGGATAACGTTAATATTTTTTTGATGTGCTAAAGCAACAATGTCAGCACCAGGGTCTGCTACTCCCGGACAACCAGCATCTGAAAGTATGCCAATATTTCTCCCTTCAAAAAGAGGATTTAAAAAATTAGGAAAATCAAACTGATTGGCGTGTTTGTTTATCTCAAAAAAAATTAACTCATCTATGGGCTTTTTAATTGCTGATTTTTTTAGAAATCGTCTTGCAATTTTTATATTTTCAACAATATAAACATCAATGGTATTAATAATTTCTCTATTAAAATCAGGAATAACCTGATTAATAGGTGTATCGCCTAAAGTAACAGGGATTAGGTATAATGTGCCATTTTTACACATGTTTTAGCTCTGTTATTAATTTATCGCAAGCGGTGTTAAGTAATTGAAAAACATTTTCAAAGCCTTGTTCACCACCAAAATAAGGATCTGGCACACTTAAATTTTTATTTGGATAACTCAGGTTTAAAAATAATTCAACTTTTGTAGCATCAGTTTTGTTTCGTGCTAAATTTAAAATATCTTTTTTATTAGTTTCGTCCATGGCAAAAATATAGTCAAAATTATCAAAATCGTTTACAGTAAATTGTCGTGCTACAAGGTTTGATATGTTAATGCCGTGTTCTAAGGCTTTTGTTTGCATTCTATTGTCGGGTGCTTGCCCAACATGATTATTGCAAGTCCCTGCCGAATCAATTAATAGATTAAAATTTTCATGACTTATTTTTGTTCTTAGAATTCCTTCTGCCATTGCTGATCGACAAATATTTCCTAAACAAACAAACAAAATGCTTTTCATAAGTAAAATGATAAGATGTAAATACTTGTGCTAATAATTATTGCTAACATTAAATAAAAAATTATTCGTTGCCCTTTTTTGCCAATAGGTTTATATTCTTGAGGCGTTTTATATGCTCTGTTTAAAAATCCCATAATGCAAAACAGGAATTTAGTTAAAAATTCCTGTTTAGTTAGTGCAAAATAATGTGAATCATTATTACTGCTTCTTAATTATTGTAAACTAATTTTTTTCTTTAAATCGTCAATGTACCCTCTAAATCGTTTGTCTGTATCCATTAAATTATTAACGGTTTTACAGGCATGAAGAACGGTTGCGTGGTCTTTTCCTCCGCAGTGCATTCCTATTGTTGCTAAGCTAGATTTAGTCATTTGTTTAGAAAAATACATGGCAATTTGCCTTGCTTGTACAACTTCTCTTTTTCTGGTTTTAGATTTTAAAGTATCTATTGCCATATCAAAATAATCGCAAACTACTTTTTGTATGTAATCAATAGAAACCTCTCTTGCCGTATTTTTAACAAATTTATCAACCATCTGGCGAGCAAGCTCTAAGTTTACCACTTTTTTGTTTAGTGATGATTGAGCTAAAAGAGAAATTAAAGCACCTTCTAATTCTCTTACGTTGGTAGTAATGCTGTAAGCAATATATTCTACAACATCTTTCGACATTTCTAATCCTTCGTGGTACATTTTCATTTCAAGAATTGCTATTCTTGTTTCTAAATCTGGTGATTGTAAATCGGCAGATAATCCCCATTTAAAACGAGATAATAATCTTTGTTCCATACCAATTATTTCAACAGGAGCTTTGTCGGCTGTTAAAACAATTTGTTTACCAGATTGGTGTAAATGGTTAAAAATATGAAAGAAAATTTCTTGTGTTTTTGGTTTTCCAGCAAAAAATTGTACATCATCAATAATTAACACATCTATCATTTGGTAAAAATGAATAAAATCGTTTTGTTCGTTATTTCTAACGGCTTCAATAAATTGTTGTGTAAATTTTTCTGAAGAAACATATAAAACTGTTTTTTCAGGAAATTTATTTTTCACATCAATACCAATTGCGTGGGCTAAATGTGTTTTTCCTAATCCTACACCTCCATAAATCAATAAAGGATTAAAAGCAGTTCCTCCAGGATTTTTTGCTACAGCAAATCCTGCAGAACGAGCCAATCTATTGCAATCACCCTCTACAAAGTTTTTAAAGGAGGAATTAGGGTTGAGCTGAGAATCTACATTTATTTTTTTAAGTCCAGGAATTATAAAAGGATTTCTAATAGCTTTATCTTTGTTTAAATCTATTGGCATAGAAACTGGTCTGTTTTTTAATGCTTGTCGGTTGGTAGCAGGTATTTTAACAGTGTAAGGTTTACTACTAGTATGGCTGTTTTCCATGATAATACTGTACTCTAACCTTCCATCAGCACCTAATTCTTTTTTAATGGTTTTTCTTAATAAACTAACATAGTGTTCTTCTAGCCATTCATAAAAAAATTGACTAGGAACCTGTATTGTTAAGACTTTATCTTTTAGTTTAATAGGGGTAATTGGTTCAAACCACGTTTTATAGCTTTGCAGACTAACATTATCTTTTATAATTTGAAGGCAATTTTCCCATATTGTTTTAAAGTCTTTTTTCATTTTATAATGCTCCTGTTTTAAGTATATATTTTAAATATTTTATTTTATTTTTCTTGCAAGATTTTAAAAGCGAATTGTTAATAATTTTTTGTCTAAAACAAAATAGCTAACAGCCTTAAAATCAAAAGATTTGTATGTAAAATTCGTGCCTTGCTTTCCTTTAACAAATATTTGAATAAAAAAGTGAAAAAAAAAATTTTTTACTATTGTTTTTTTAAAACTTTTTGCTAAAGAACTACTTTATTTTTTTTATGCTAGCTTGATAAAAATATTTTTTATCTTGTGTATTGATAAAAAAATCGATTCTTCCTAAATTTATCCCTGCCCAACCAACTTGCGTAATTAATGTGTCTTTCCTAATCTTTATTTTTGATGGTTGTTGGTTTTTCTAAAAAAGTATGTGTATGTCCACCAATTATTAAATCAATATTTGTTGTTTGAGGTGCTAATGTAAGGTCTGATATTTTTGCTGTTTTATATTCGTAACCTAAATGAGATAAACAAATAATCAAGTGGCAATTTTCTTTATTTTTTAAGTAATTGGCCATTTTATTTGCGATTAAAACAGGATTATTGTAAACTATTTCTTTATAATTTTTCTTTTCTACTAAGCCAGCTAATTCAACACCAAGACCGAAAATGCCAATTTTAACGCCATTTTTTATAAATGTTTTATGAGGTATAATTTTATCCTTTAATAAGGTATTATCAAAATTGTAATTGGCATTTATAAAAGGAAATTTGGCGTAGGGCAACATTTTATTTAAGCCTTCAATACCATTATCAAAATCATGATTTCCAAGTGTGGCGGCATCGTATTGCATTAAACTCATCACTTTAAAATCAATTTCTCCTTTATACATATTAAAGTAAGGTGTTCCTTGAAAAATATCTCCTGCATCGAGTAAAAGCACATTTTCTTCTTCACTTCTTATTTTTTGAATAATTGATGATCTTCTTACAGCACCTCCTAAATTAGGATATTTTGGGTCGTTTTTAGAAAATGGTTCAATGTGGCTATGAACATCGTTGGTGTGTAAAATTGTAATTTTTGTGTATTTATTCTTTTTCTCAGCAAAAGAACTAAAAGGAATAAGGTTAAAACTCATTAAGCCTAATCCACTTAATAATGTTTGTTTTATGAATTTTCTTCTGTTACTCATCGTTTAAATTTCTAAACTTAATTTTGTTACTTAAGTTCTGTAATTTGTTATTTATTGTTTTTCAAAAACAATCCTCCCATCTAATTTACCCTCCAATTGTTTTCCTTTTTTATTTTGTTCTATACAATATTTAATAATTGCATCACGCAATTTTATACCGACAGGTTCTATTTTTATTGGACTTAAGAAAAAGTTCATGTTGTCGCCTCCAGTGGCTAAATAATCTGAGGTAAGCACCTTGTATGTTCCGTTTAATGATTTGTTGTTTTTACGATATTTGAATATAATATTAGGTTTGTTAGATGAAAACTTTATTTTAAACCCAGCAATGGGCTGCCCGCCAACATGCTTAATGTAACTGATAAGGCTATCAAAATGAGCTTGATTAATTGTTACCACTACCAATTCATTTTCAAAAGGCATTAATTCAAATATTTTTCCTCGTGTAATATTCCCTTTTGGAAGAGAGGTTCTTAATCCACCAAAATTTAATAGGCAAAAATCTATTTTATGCCCATCAGTTGGTTGGTAAAGTTTGTTTGCTACTTTTAAACTTAAATCGGCTACTAAATTTCCTAATTTGGTTTCAGGTTTTCCTTTTTCTTTTGGGAATTCTTCTGAGGAAACGATTAAAACCTCATTCATCTCAGCATCTAAATTTTTTTTATAAGGCTTTATTAATTGATTTACGGATGAATTATTCGTATAGTTCGAATCAATTTTTATGGAAGTTTCAGTCGTTTTAAAATAAACAGGAGCTTTGCACTCAGTAATAATGATTGTAACAAAGAGGAAAAAGAAATATTTAAAAAATCTCACAATAAAAGTATTGATTATCTTAGCGGACTAAATTAAGGATAATATGTATCAATTTGAAACAAAGGTTAGGGTGAGATATGCAGAAACAGATAGGATGGGCTATGTTTATTACGGAAATTATGCCTCTTACTTTGAGGTTGCAAGAGTAGAAACAATTAGAAGTTTAGGGTTTAGTTATCGAAAAATGGAAGATGATGGCATTGCCTTGCCTGTTTTGGATTTTTCTGTAAAATATTTTAAACCAGCTTTTTATGATGATGAATTAATTATTAAAACTACCATAAAAACCCTACCACAAGTAAGAATACATTTTTTTTATGAGACTTATAATGCTGAAGGAGAACTGTTAAATAATGCAGAGACTACCTTGATTTTTTTTAACAAGAAAATGAATAAACCATGTGCTGCTCCTAATTATTTTATTGATGGAGTAAAAAAATATTTTTCAGAAAATTAAAG
>CAZVEW010000074.1:0-12227 GCA_964625955.1 uncultured Vicingus sp.
GAGACGGGGTTCAAACCCGCGACCTCCACCTTGGCAAGGTGGCGCTCTATCAGCTGAGCTACTCTCGCTTATTTTTTCTTAAAAGAACATATCCTAAAATAAGGATAGCAAAAGTAATTAATTTTTTAGTTTAGCAAAATTCTTAGCAAGAAATTATTTTTTATTTTTATATTGTAGCAAATATTAAAAAAAATTACTTCTTAAGGGGGGTTCTAACAAATGCTAAAGTTTTAGCCAAAACTAACTGAACATCTTTAGGAAAATTTGTTGCTGTATATGGATGTATAACTCCAAAAGTATGTCCTGCTCCTAGTATAATTTCTAATACTGAAGCACTATTCCAGCGATGTAACTGCTCTGCTTCACTAATATTTACGGCTTCATCTGCTGTGCCATGAATAATTAAATGTGGTATAGTTAATTGTTTTTCAGCATTTTTTATGCTAAATCGTGCTGCATTATTAAGCGTGTCTTCTGCCAATTGATAATACAATGGCATTTGCTGTTTGGTTCGTGCATTGGCAACAAACATCACACCTTCTTTCTTCCATTTATCTAAAACCTCTTGTGGATAACGATTAACCAAATCGGCAACTGCTGCCCAAGTAATTAATTTTTTAATGCGTTTATCTTCATTGGCAGCTAAAATAGCAATACCACCACCTCTACTATGTCCTATTAAATAAATTTTATTTTTATCTATTTCTTGATTTGATAATTCATCGCTATTTTCCACCCAATCAACAACCGTTCTTAAATCGGCTAACTCTTTGGTGTAATTGTTATTTCCAAAGGCTTCTAAATCTGGAAAATCTATGGGTTGCTCTATTGTTCCCCCGTTATGAGAGAAATTAAATTTTACAAAAACGAAGTCATTTTTAATAAAATATTCCATTACCTTGTTAAAATGTCCCCAATCTTTAAACCCTTTAAAACCATGTGCAAAAACTATTATAGGCTTTTGGGTGTTTGTAATTTTATAGCCAAAATCTAATAAAATTGGTTTATTATGTTTGCCTTGGATAATATTATTTTTTGAGATAAACATATTCAAAAGTAATAAGTTTTGACTAAAACACAGCTATAATGTAAAAAAAAGCTAATTTTGACTTAGTTTATTTATATTTAGTGTATGGCGTTTTTCTTAAATGAGCAGTGGAAATTTATTGAGTTTGAGGATACTATTTCAGAAAATGAAGTATTCCAGATTTCAAATTATGGCAGGTTAAAAAGTTTTAAAAAAGATAAAAAAAACGGAATAATCTATAAGGGAGGAAGTATTGGCGGCTATCCTGCTCTCCCGTTAAGGCAAAAAAGTAATAAAAAAACTGGCAAATATATTCATCGCTTGGTTGCAGAATATTTTCTTCCTAATCCCGATAATAAAACATTTGTAATTCATTTAGATTATGATAAAAAGAATAATATCGTTCAGAATCTAGCTTGGGCAACAAAACGAGAAAAAGAATTACATCAATTTGCTAGCCCTAATTGGAATTATATAAAAAATTCTAAACTTACCGAAACTAAGGTCATCTTGTTAAAGAAAAAACTTTTTAATCCTAATCGGAAAACGAGGTTACGGATATTGGCAAAACAATTTGGCGTTTCAGAAATGCAACTTCACCGCATTAAAACAGGCGAAAACTGGGGGCATGTGACAGATTATTGATTTTACATCTTATCAGGAACATTTACACCTAATAGCAACATAGCCGATTTAATTATTTTACCAATATTTTCAGACAAAGACAACCTGAACGCAAGTTTTTGTTGATCTTCTTCTTTAAGAATAGTAACCGTCTGATAAAAATTATTGAATTCTTTAACTAAATCATAAGTATAATTCGCAATAATTGCAGGACTATAACTTTCTCCTGCTTCTTTAATTACGTTTGGAAAATCATTTACTAACTTAATAATTTCTTGCTCTTTGGCATTTATCTCCACATTATCGTAATCTTTAGTAAGGCCTAAATCTACTGCTTTTTTTAATAGGGATTGAATACGTGCGTGAGCATATTGTATAAAAGGACCTGTATTGCCGTTCAAATCTATCGACTCTGCAGGATTAAAAATCATTCCTTTTTTGGGATCTACTTTTAGTAAAAAATATTTTAAACCTCCCAATCCTATTAAAGCATATAATGCTGCTTTTTCTTCTTCACTCATTCCTTCTAAATGACCTCTTTCTTGTGTCATTTCTTTAGCATCATTCACAATCATATCCATTAAATCATCAGCATCAACTACTGTTCCTTCACGAGATTTCATTTTGCCATCAGGCAATGCTATCATACCATAAGAAAGATGATGACAGCCTTCTGCCCAGCTATATCCTAATTTTTTAAGAATGGTAAACAGTACCTTAAAATGATGGTTTTGCTCGTTTCCAACGGTATAAATCATACCTGCTAAATCGGGGTGATTTTTATAACGGTCTATTGCTGTTCCAATATCTTGCGTCATGTAAACAGAAGTTCCATCTCCCCTCAATAGTAGTTTATCATCCATTTTAATATCAGACAAATCTGCCCAAACAGAATTATCCTCTTTTTTGTAAAAAACTCCTTTTTCTAAACCTTCTTTTAGCATGTCTTTCCCTAGCAAATACGTGTTAGATTCATAATACAACTCATCAAAATTTACGCCCATGGTGTTGTAGGTTTGTGCAAATCCATCATACACCCAATTGTTCATTTTTTGCCATAATTCTCGCACTTCTTTATCTCCAGCTTCCCATTTTAATAACATTTTTTGTGCTTCTTTAAAAATTGGAGCTTCTTTTGTTGCTGTTTCTTTTTCCATTCCTTCATTCACCAACGCTTGAATTTCAGATTTGTAAGCCCTATCAAACGCCACATAATATTTTCCTACTAAATGGTCGCCTTTTAAGCCTGAACTTTTAGGCGTTTCTCCCTCACCAAACTTTTGCCAAGCCAACATACTTTTGCAAATATGTATTCCTCTATCGTTAATAATTTGAGTTTTAATCACTTTATGTCCGTTGGCTTTTAAAATTTCAGCTACCGAAAAACCTAAAAAATTATTTCGTAAATGCCCGAGATGCAAGGGTTTGTTGGTGTTGGGAGAAGAATATTCTACCATTATGGTTTTACCTGAGTTAGGTTTTTCAAAACCGTAATTTGTTGTATTAGCAATGGTATTAAAAACACTTAACCAATATTCTTGTGAAATAGAAAAATTTAAAAATCCTTTAACCACATTATAAGCTACTACCTCATTTATATTTTCTTGGATAAAGGCTCCTAAATCTTCGGCAGTTTGTATTGGACTTTTTTTCGATGCTTTTAAAAACGGAAAAACAACAAGGGTTAAATCGCCATCAAAATTTTTGCTGGTTTTTTGAATTTGAACTTGTTTTTCATTAATTTCAACATTGTACAAATGCTTTAATCCTGCTACTACTTTACTAATTAATTTCTTTTCCATTTCCAAACTGACTCGTCATTGCGAGGGACGAAGCAATCTCATCGAGTAAGATTGCTTCATCCCTCGCAATAAATTTATTTAATATTTATTTTTTCTATCGTTTTTGTAACATTTCTTATTATGTCGAAAGCTGTTGCTGCCATTACATTTCCTTTGTTATCCAAACAAGGGTTTACCTCAACTACTTCTAAACAAATAACTTTGCCACTCTCTATGGTTTTGTTAATGATTTGCTTTATTTCCTGCCCGTCAAACCCCTTAGAAACAGGTGTTCCCGTTCCTTTTGAGATTAAATCGCAATCCATACTATCCACATCAAAAGAGATATAAATTAAATCGCAATCTTTTAATTTCTGTAAAGCTTCATCAACACAAACTTTTAAGCCTCTAAAACGGACTTCTTCTACTTTATAATTTTTTATTTTATTTTTGGTGATGGTATATTCTTCGGGTTCTTCGGTATCTCTAACGCCAAAGTAAACTAAATCGCGAGGTAATATTTTAGGAGAAATTCCTCCAATATTTTTCATTCCTTCCCAGTTAATATTGGTTTCGTCTTTTACTTCATTAATTTTTCTGTCCAAATTATCATCTGCTAAAGCAGCAGCTAAAGGCATACCATGAATATTGCCTGATGGCGATGAGTAGGGGGAATGAATATCGGCATGGGCATCTATCCAAATAACCCCCAATCTTTTATTAGGAAAGGTAGTTTTAATGCCGCTTATTGTTCCTAAAGCAGAAGAATGGTCGCCAGATAGTACAATTGGAAAATTATTTTCGGAAAGGCAACTTTTAACCTCATTACAAAGGTTGGTACAAACTGTTAAAACCTTACCAATTCTTTTTGCATAAGGCGTTTTTTGTTTTTGGTAAACTGCTTCATTTTTAGTTTCAACATCAACAAAATTATACCGATTAAAATAATCGCTTTTAGCATTAATTGCCGCAATTTCAATGGCATCAACCCCCATGTCGGCACCACGCGTTCCTGCACCAATATCCGATCTGTTTTTAATTATCTTAATTTCTTTCATTACTTTTATTTGAAAGCCCGAAGTTATTGAAAATGCCTTACATTTCCATAAAAAAAATATTCAACTACGAAAAATATGTATTTAAAGATGATTTGTTCACGTTTATATTTATTAAATCAAAAAGATTAATATATTTGTAACAACCATTTTTTTTTGAAAAGATTATTTTATATCATTCTAATTTTTAAGTTAATTCTTTTAGGTGCCTGTGGGGAAAAAACAGTAGGTAAGTCTGAAGGAACAATCACTTTTAAAGTTACCTATCCTAAAATGGATAAAGATAACTTTATGCTAGATTTTATGCCTACTAAAATGGTGCTTAAATTTAAAAATAATGTTTATAAAACCTCATTATCTGCAGGTATAGGCATGTTTAAAACTAATTTTATTTGCAATAAAGATGATGATACATTTGTGCAAACGGTAAAACTAATTAACAAAAAATATGCTTTAGAGCTAGAAGGAGATGATATTCTTGAGTCTTTGAAGCACCATCTCGCCTATCATATAGAGTTTTTAGATGAACCTAAAAAGATTTTAGGTTATACTTGCAATAAAGCAATAATTACGGTAGATAATAAAGCTAATGACGCTTTTACTGTTTATTATACTGACCAAATTAATATTGATGACCCTAATTGGTGTAACCAATTTTCGCCAATTAAAGGTGTAATGCTCGAATATCAATACGAAAAATATGGTGTATGTATGCATTTTGTTGCCTCAAAAATTAAATTTGAAAGAATTAAAGACAAGGAGTTTGAAATACCTAATGGCTATGAAAAAGTAGATGAGAAAAGAATGGATAAAGAAATGACAGACATCTTTAATAGCTTTAATTAAAATATATTTATTACTATCTTATTTAAAAATTATGAAAAATATTCTTTTAACTTGTAGTTTAAGCGTGCTTTGTTTTGCAACATTTTTTGCTCAAAAAACTTTTGAAGGTACTATTAAATATAAAATTGAGTACAATGAAATACCTGATGAAATGGCAGGATATGAATCTATGCTTGCCAAAGAAATGATAATTAAGATTAAAGGTAATAAAAGTAGAACAGAGCAAAGTACAGCAATGGGGACAAGTGTTAACATTGCAGATGGCAACAAAAAAACAGTTACTACCTTAATGAACATGATGGGAAATAAAATTGCTATTGTGATGACTGAAGAAGAAGTAAACAAAAAAAACAATACTAAAACTACATCAAAAATTACTTATACTAGTGAAACAAAAAAAATTGCAGGGTATAATTGTAAAAAAGCTATTGTGCCAGCTAGTAATGATGATGATAAAATGACAATCTATTATACAGATAAAATTAACCCGCCAAAGATTGGGGAAATCTATAAAGGTCTTAAAGGATTTCCTTTGCAATACGAAATGAAAGATCAAGGTTTAGAAATGACCGTTACTGCCACTGAAATTAAAAAAGAAAAAGTAGCTGATAGTGAGTTTATTGTTCCAAAAGATTACGAAATTACTACCATGGAAAAATTTCAGCAAAAAATGAGCGGACAAATGGGTGGAAAATAATCGTTTTTTGATTTATTTGTGTGGAATATTTTATTCTTAAATTAAGAAAATTTTACCAAAGCGAGCAATGTTATGCACAATTAATTGTTATTTAATAGCAATTAAATAGTGTGCTTAAACGTTAGTTATTAATAAATTTGGCAATTAGCACAAACGAACTTAATGGCAAAAAATCAGTTTAAATCGAAAGATAAAATAGTAAAGAAAAGAGAGAGGAAGAAAGCTACTAGTCCTATTTTTTTTAATAAAATCAGTTCTTTTTTTGCGAAAATTATTCGTAACGAAAAACTGTCTAAATCCATAGGTTTAATATTATTGATTTTTTCAGCACATCTATTACTTTCATTCTCATCATTTTTATTTACATGGAAGGTTGATTTAGATTTAATAAACCATTACTGGAATGACCCCACAATTAGGGTGGAAAATTGGGGTGCAAAACTAGGGGCTTATTTAGCCCAACAATTTATTTACAATGGCTTTGGCATCGCTTCGTTTTTATTTATTTTCTTAACTTTTATATTAGGTTTTAAAGCACTTTTTAAAACCGCCATCTTACCCATTGTAAAATCTATTAAATACACCATTTTCACTATTATTTGGCTTTCAATAACCTTAAGTTTTGTATTTCCTAACAACCCTATATTAGGCGGCACCTTTGGCTTTCAAAGTAATTTATGGATAAATAGCTTAATCGGTTCGTTTGGTGTAGGATTGTTTCTGTTGCTAACATTAGCCTTGTTTTTAATCTTAAATTTCAATATTTCTTTTAATTTTTTTACATCAAAAACCAAAAAAGAAGATGATTTAATGCCCGAAACTGATAACAATACAACAATTAACAATAACCCTTTAAACGAAATAATTAATGATGAAAAACCTGAAGATGTCACTATTTTAACTGCTGATGTTTTACCACTTTCTACAACAGATAATAATGATAATGCCGTTGAATTATCTACCGAAATACCTGTTACCGATAAAGCAAGTGATAACATTGAATTCTCGGTAGAAGAAAATGATACTAAAGATGAAATTTTAAGTGATGATGAAATAGATAGCAAAGTGGAAGAATTTGGAGAATACGACCCAACACTCGATTTATCATCTTACCAACTACCTCCTATAGAATTACTAAAAGATTTTGGTGATACCCAAAAAAAAGTAACCACCGAAGAACTCGAAGCAAATAAAAATAGAATTATTAGCACCTTAGAAAATTACAACATTAAAATATCGAGTATAAAAGCCACCATAGGGCCAACAGTTACTTTGTACGAAATAGTTCCGGCAGCAGGGGTTAGAATTTCTAAAATTAAAAATTTAGAAGATGATATTGCTCTAAGTTTAGCAGCATTAGGCATACGAATTATTGCACCAATTCCGGGCAAAGGCACTATTGGCATAGAAGTTCCTAACCAATATCCAGAAATAGTTTCGATGAGATTGGTAATAGCCTCTGATAAATTTCAAAATGCAAAAATGGAATTGCCTGTAGTTTTAGGAAAAACAATTACCAATGAAACTTATGTTTTTGATTTGGCAAAAATGCCACACTTATTAATGGCAGGTGCCACAGGACAGGGAAAATCTGTTGGCTTAAATGCTGTGTTAACTTCACTATTATACAAAAAACACCCTTCACAATTAAAATTTGTGTTGGTTGACCCTAAAAAAGTAGAATTAACACTGTACAATAAAATTGAACGTCATTTTTTAGCCAAATTACCCGATGCCGAGGAAGCAATTATTACAGATAACCAAAAAGTAATTAATACTTTAAATTCGCTTTGTATTGAAATGGACGATCGTTATGGTCTTTTAAAAGATGCTGGAGTTAGAAATATTGTTGAATACAACAGTAAATTTATTGCCCGTAAATTAAATCCCGAAAACGGACATAAATTTTTACCTTACATTGTGTTGGTAATTGATGAGTTTGCTGATTTAATTATGACTGCTGGCAAAGAAGTAGAAACACCTATTGCTCGTTTAGCACAATTGGCACGAGCAATTGGCATACATTTAATTATTGCCACACAACGTCCTTCGGCTAATATTATTACAGGAGCTATTAAAGCTAATTTTCCGGGTAGAGCAGCTTTTAGAGTTACCTCAGGCATAGATTCGAGAACAATTCTAGATGCCAGTGGTGCCGACCAATTAATAGGTAGAGGCGATATGTTAATTTCTCAAGGAAATGATTTAATTCGGATACAATGTGCTTTTGTTGATACCCCAGAAGTTGAACGAATTTGTGAATTTATTGGCGAACAACGAGGCTATCCCGAAGTATTTACCTTGCCAGAATACGTTGGCGAATCAGCAAGTGGAGGTACTGGTACTTTTGATGGAGAAGATAGAGATGCCCTTTTTGACGATGCAGCAAGAATGCTTGTTCAGCATCAACAAGGTTCTGCCTCTTTATTACAACGAAAAATGAAAATTGGCTACAACAGAGCTGGCAGGTTAATTGACCAAATGGAAGAGGCGGGAATTATTGGTCCTTTTGAAGGAAGTAAAGCACGACAAGTATTAATAAGTGATTTAGACACTTTGGAACAGTTTTTGAAAGACTTAGGAAATAACAATTAATATTAAAAAAATTGAAAATGAGGAAATTGGTAATTATACTATTAACATCAATAATTAGTATCGGGACTTATGCACAGCAAGTAGATACAAAAGCAAAAGCTATTTTAGATAAATTAAGTGCAAAAACGAAAGCTTACAAAACAGTAAAAGCAGAATTCCAATATATGATAACTAATAAAACGGAAGGAATTAACGAATCTCAAACAGGAAAAATTGAAATTAAAGGTAATAAATATAATCTAGCTATTCAAGGTCAAAATATTATTTCTGATGGAAAATATATGTACACCGTTTTAAAAGAATCGGAAGAAGTACAAATAAGCAATTTACCAGATGAAGCTGATGAAGACAATATTAGTCCGAATAAAATATTTACCCTTTATGAAACAGGGTTTAAATACAAATTTGTTAAAGAAGAAAACAATGTTCAAGTGATAAGTCTTTTTCCTAAAAAACCTGAGGAGAAATCTTTTCATAGGATTGTTTTGTACATCAATAAAACAAAAAACCAAATTAATAAAGTAAAGATTTTTGGAAAAGATGGAAGTAATTTTACTTATAAGATAAAAACCTTTTCACCAAATGCTACCATCTCAGATAGTGAGTTTAAGTTTGATAAAACCAAATATCCAAATTTTGAGGTTATAGATTTAAGAGATTAAAAAAAAAAGACCTTGATATAAATCAAGGTCTTTTTTTTTGATAGGTTTTTTTACAGCAATGAATTTTTAGCCTCTCCTTATAATAGTTTAATTTTTTAACCACATTTTGAATGCCCACAGCTTTTACAGTTTAAGCAACCTTCTTCGTACACTAATGATGGTTCACTACAATTTGGACAAACATTTTCTGAAGGTTTAGTGCCATCTGGAATAAATTTCTTTAATGCCCGAACAACTCCTTTTTTCCATGTGTTTAATGTTTCATCGTTAAGATGTAAATTATTTACCATCTCAACCACAAAGTTTAATGGCATACCATGTCTAAGCACTCCTGAAATTAATCGTGCATAATTCCAATATTCCTCATTAAAAGTTCTTGATAAACCTTCAATAGTTGTTTTATAACCGTAACTATCTTCGTATTGAAAATCATAACGAGATTTTCCATCTTCACTTTTGCTTTTTATTACCCACCCTTTTTGTACATGAGACAAAATAGAGAAGGATTCTTCAGCTCCACCTGTAAAAATTTCGTAAGGTCGTCCATCTAATAATCCGATAACAGCAATCCATTTTTCACTTTCATTGTTAAATTGCATAATCTCTGCCTCTAGTTTATAAGGTCGTTTTGGTGCTTGTGTTTCTAAAAAATTTGAAATTATTTCATCTTTCTTCTCTTCGTTAGCTAACAAAACGCCACTTCTCGATCCATCTCTATAAACTGTAATACCTTTACAACCACTTTCCCATCCTGTTAAGTAGATATCACTTACCAATTCTTCTTTACATTCGTTAGGAACGTTTACTGTTACGCTTATCGAATGATCTACCCACCTTTGAATAGCACCTTGTAATTTAACCTTCTCGAGCCAATCAACATCATTTGCTGTTGCCCCATAATATGGTGACTTAGCTATAATCTTATTTAAGTCTTCCTCATTCATTATTGCTACTTCATTTTTATCGTAACCATTTACTTCTAGCCAAGTAAGAAATTTATGGTGAAAAACATGAAATTCTTCCCAAGAGTCTCCTACTTCATCTACAAAATCAACTTTTACCTTTTTATCGTTAGGATTAACCTTTCTCCTTCTTTTGTAAGAGACCATAAAAACTGGTTCTACGCCAGATGATGTTTGAGTCATTAAACTTGTTGTACCTGTTGGAGCAATAGTTAAAAGTGCAATATTTCTTCTGCCATATTTAACCATGTCATGATACAAATTCTCATCTTCATCTTTAATTCTATTAATCATTGGGTTTTTCTCTTCACGCAAAGCATCATAAATTGGAAAAGCACCTCTATCTTTAGCCATATCAACCGAAGACCGGTAAGCGGATAAGGCTAATTTTTTATGAACATCTGTTGAAAAAATTGTTGCTTCTTTTGTTCCATATTTATAACCTAAGGCGGCTAACATATCTCCTTCTGCAGTAATTCCAACACCAGTTCTACGTCCTTGAATAGCTTTAGTTTTTATATTTTTCCAAAGTGTTAATTCTGTTCTTTTTACTTCAAAACTTTCTGGATCGGATTCAATTTTATCAATAATGGCATTAACTTTCTCCATCTCTAAATCAACAATATCATCCATTATACGTTGAGCCATTCCTACATGTTTGTTAAATTTTTCGTAGTTAAAGGTTGCTGTTTCCGTAAAAGGATTTTCTACATAACTGTATAAATTAACTGCGAGTAACCTACAGCTATCGTAAGGGCATAAAGGAATTTCTCCACACGGGTTGGTTGATACTGTTCTAAAGCCTAAATCGGCATAACAATCTGGTATAGACTCGTTTATTATCGTATCCCAAAACAAAATACCTGGTTCTGCTGATTTCCAAGCGTTATGAATTATTTTATCCCATAATTTTTTAGCATTTATTGTATTGGTATATTTTGGATTCTCTGCATTAATAGGATATTGCTGGGTATATGCTGTGTTTGATTTTACAGCCCTCATAAAATCATGATCAATTCGTACCGAAACATTTGCTCCTGTCACTTTTGTTCCATCCATTTTTGCATCAATGAACTGTTCTGCATCTGGGTGTTTGATAGATACGGACAGCATTAAAGCTCCCCTTCTGCCATCTTGTGCAACTTCTCTTGTTGAGTTTGAGTATCTTTCCATAAAAGGAACAATGCCTGTGGAGGTTAAAGCACTATTTTTAACGGGGCTTCCTTTTGGTCGAATATGAGATAAATCGTGACCGACTCCTCCTCTACGTTTCATTAATTGTACTTGTTCTTCATCAACCTTCATTACTCCGCCATAAGAATCTGAATTACCATCATTACCTATAACAAAACAATTTGATAAAGAACCTATTTGATAATTATTTCCAATACCTGTCATTGGTCCTCCTTGAGGCACAATATATTTAAAGTCTTTTAATACATTATAGATATCTTCTTCGGTGTAGGAGTTTGGGTACTTTTCTTCAATTCTGGCAATTTCTTTTGCTAAACGTTTGTGCATTTGGTCAGGATTGCTTTCATAAATATTTCCTTCAGAATCTTTTAAGGCATATTTATTAATCCAAACATTTGCGGCCAATTCATCACCTTTAAAATATTTTGTTGCTTCTACTAAAGCTTCGTCAAAAGAATAGGTTTTCATCACTAATTTATCATTTTTCTTGTTTTCCTCTGCTAAAACTTTATCAATAATTTTAGTCGATTCATTCACTTGATTTAATGTTTTCTCCATTTCTGAAAGGGGTTTTGTTGGTTTTTAAAAAAAAGTACATCTTTTGTAAAAATGCTCTTGCAATTTATAAAGAGAATTTGCTTTTTCCATCACAAGTTGCTGCATTTTTTTATCAACAGCAAGATAAGTTTTTATTCGTGGGAGGTTGGTATGAATTTACCTAAATTTATCAACAATAGTTTCTTCATTTCTATTTTTTTGTATTACGAAATTTTATTGTAATAAG
>CAZVEW010000075.1:0-8290 GCA_964625955.1 uncultured Vicingus sp.
ATCACAAGACTCGACCCAAGGTGCATGGCATGCCAGTACCTCCCCCTCTGCCGGAATATTACACTCTGATAACTTGATGATTGGAAAGATAAATTTTTTTAATAAATGAATTTGGGTAAAAAATCAGGTTGGGTTAATATTCCTTTCTAATTATATTATAGTATAACGACACTAACGTGTGAAGCTGCATGTTTACTTGACTTTTGATATGAGTCTATCTTGTTAAAGATAAGTTTTTAGAAGCTAAAACGAAAAGTACTGAGAGGCAATAGTTTTAATTTAATTATGTTTGTGATGATTAAGTGATTGCTGTTAATTTATGATGTTGTGTGGCTAGGGAAAATAGGGGGCAAATTTACAAGGGAATAATAAAGCTAATGAAGAATTATTTTAAACTACCTTCATTTTCGGCTTTTTTTGTATATTTGTTTTGAAGACCTAACCACCAAAAAAGTAATAGAAAACCTACAAATACAAAAACCATGTTAGGTAAGTTTTGTAGTTTTTCGAACAAATTAAAGAATGTATAAAAAGCATCGCCTAAACCATAAAAAAAATCAGTCATAATTATGTTAATTTTAAGAAGCAAATGTAATTTTTATCTTTAACAAATAAAAATATTATTTGATTAATATTACAAAATGTTAGTTAAACTTTTTAAATCGAATCAGCACAGTATTATTATATTCGTTTTGCTTGTAACAATTATTTTGTGGTTACCATCTTTTTATTCTATTTCAAATGTATTTAATTCACAACGTGCCACTATTTTATTTTTAAATCATTTATTTAGTATTACTTGGTTTAATAGTGTTTTCTCTATCTTACTTGTCTTTATTCAGGCTATATATCTTAACCACATTGTAAATAAATATAAAATAGTTAAAAATAATACACATTTAATCGCTTTAATTTTTGTACTTTTAAATGGAGCAAATAGTTTTATAACGACAATTAATCCCGTGTTATTTGTCAATATTATTGTAATTGTTATTCTACATCAATTATTGGCTATTTATAATAAAAATGAGGCGTTTTCATTGTCTTTTAATGCAGGGTTGTTGGTAGGATTGGGTTCATTAATATATTTTCCTGTTGTTGTCTTATTTCCTACTGTTTGGATTGTTTTGTTTTATACAAAAACAGTACTTTGGCGGGAGTTAGTGATATCTATTTTAGGCGTTTTTCTTCCTTTTACCTACTTGTTAATGTATTACTTTTTTAAAAATCAATTAAATATTTTAGATATGAGTATTTTTTCTTCCTCTTATTTTAATACAGATTTTAATAAATGGATATTTAATGATTGGCTTTATTTTATGGTTTTTGCTCTTGTTTTAATTTTAAGTATTTTTTATTTGGTTTCATCATTAAATAAAAATGTTGTTGAGATTAGAAAACATACCATAATTATATTATTGATACTTGTAATTTATAGTTCAACCTTGTTTATTAATCAGTTTGATTATTTATCAACCTATTTATTAATGACTGTTCCGGTGGCCGTAATAATAGCCAACTACATTAATGAAATAAAAAGAAAATGGTTGGCAGAATTAATAATGTTAAGCATTGTTGCAGCAATAATAGTTAACTATTTTTCGTAAAAGTGCATTTCTGTAACGTAATTATATACGGGTTCTGTTAGCATAAAATTAACCTCTTTTTTTTCTTTTATTGCATTTCTAATAAAGCTCGAAGATATTTTCATTACAGGAGCATCGCAAATAATTACATTTTTATGCTTACTAAAATCATTGTCTTTTAAGGTGATTTTTTCATTTTCTTCTTGAGAGGTAATGGCTCTTGGATAAACATAAATTTTATGGTGTTGAATAATTTCTTGGTAGTTTTTCCATTTATGAAAGGTGCGCAAATTATCTTCTCCCATAATTAACGAAAATTGATGTTCGGGGTACTTTTCTTGGATATATACCAATGTATCAGAAGTGTAAGAGGGCTTTGGCAAAGAAAATTCTATATCGGAGGCTTTAATTTTGTTGGTATTTTCTATGGCAACATTTACTAAAGCTAAGCGATGGTAATCTTGAAGAATAGATTTCTTTTTTTTTAAAGGATTTTGAGGGCTTACTACCAACCAAATTTGGTCTAAATTGGTGTAATTTACCATGTGATTGGCTATTATTAAATGACCAACATGTATGGGGTTAAAAGTGCCGAAATATAAGCCTACATTCATGTTAAATGTTATCTAAAAAATCTTTGGTTATTTTTAATGCTTTTTGTTTAGATTTTTCTAAGTCTTTATTAACGATAACATTTTTAAAATTATCGGCATAACTCAGTTCAATAGCTGATTTTGCAAGTCTTTTTTGTATTTTATCTTCTGTTTCTGTGCCTCTTTTACGCAAACGTTCTTCCAAAACGGTTAATGAGGGTGGTTTAATAAAAATAGCGAGTGCTTTTGCTTTAAAATATTTAATTAGGTTTAAAGCTCCTTTTACATCTACATCAAAAATTACATTTTTTCCATTTCCCCAAATTCTTTCAATTTCGGTAGTTAATGTGCCATAATATTGATTTTTATAAACTTCTTCCCATTCTATAAATTCGTTATTTTTAATTTTTTGTTTAAACGTTTCGGTAGTCAAAAAGTAATAATCAACACCATCTTTTTCATTTGCTCTTTTGTCTCTATTACAAGCAGAAATAGAAAAAGCTAAGTTTAAATTTTGTTGCAATAAAAATTTGGTAATGGTTGTTTTACCAGCTCCAGAAGGAGCACATATTATAATACATTTACCACTCATACTTACAATACATTTAAAGTTTGTTCTTTAATTTTTTCTAATTCATTTTTCATTTGGACTACTATTTTTTGCAAATCGGCATTGTTTGCTTTTGATCCAAGCGTATTAATTTCTCTGCCTATTTCTTGACTAATAAAGCCCAATTTTTTTCCTTCAGAAATGGACGATTCTAGGGTTTCGCTAAAGTAATTGAGGTGAGCTTTTAGGCGTGTTTTTTCTTCGGTAATATCGTATTTTTCTAAATAATAGATTAATTCTTGTTCAAAGCGGTCATTATTAATATTTTCTTTACCAACGGTTTCTATTAATAAGTTTTGAATCCGTTCTTTTACAACTGCTATTCTCATTTTTTCGAAATTACTAACCTGAGCAAGTAAATCAGCAATATTTGATATTCTTAAACTTAACTCTGTTTTTAAGGTGTTGCCCTCAGCACTTCTAAATTCGTTTAGTTTATTTAGTGCTATTTTTGTGATTCTAATTATTTCTATCCATTCATCATCGTTAAAACCTTCTTTTTCTGGCTTTAAAATATCAGGCATTTTAGAGATAATAGCAATTAAATTAGTATTGTCAGATTCATCTAAATCTTTTGCAATTTTAGTAAATTCGGCATGGTATTTTTTAAATAAATCGGCATTAATATTTACTTTCGAGTTGGCAGATAATTGTTCTACATAAAGATTGTATTCGATTTTACCCCGTTGTAAAGTTTGGCTAATTAAAGCTCTTAAAGGAAGTTCTTTTTCTTTATATATAGGAGACATTCTAATAGAAATATCTGCTTGTTTACTGTTCAGCGATTTTATTTCAACATTAATTTTTTTAAGATTAATCTCTCCATCAGCTTTGCCGAAACCAGTCATTGATTGTATCATGTACAAATAAATTAGGTTACAAAGGTAATAAACCTAATTAATTACTGAAATAAGTAAGTTAATTCGTTGTAATTGTTGGCACTCCCTTATCGTATTACTAAATGAACATTAAATGGGTTCCATCGCCTTTAGCTTTGTTATAAAATTCTCCAACAGTAATTACGCCATCTATTTCATCAACTAGTTGTGTTTTATTTAAGTGAAACATATCCATTGCTAATTTACATGCCCAAAGTTTTGTTCCTGATGCAGAAAGAATTTCCAAGAATTCGTCTATCGTTGGAATATCAAGTTTTTCCATTTCTGTTTTCATCATCTTTGTAGCAAATGCTTCCATACCAGGCAAGCCTCCTAGCATTGTAGGAATGTGCATAGCAGGATTACCAACAGTACTAACGTGTAGATGTTTTAGTTTTTCTTTTTGAATGGCTTCTAATCCAAAAAAAGTAAAGAATATTTCTGATTCAATGCCTTCCATTCTTGCACCATTTGCTAAAATAAAGCAAGCATACACATTGTCTATTGTTGCTTTAGACAAAATGAGCATCATTTTTTTTACGGGCTTATCTTCTGTGTTGTCCATTTTATGTGTTTTAATAATTTAAAAATAGTAATAGTTGAACTTTTAGATACAGCTTACTGGTTTAGGGATGCCTGCAATTTTACTAGCAATTTTGAGTGGTCCTTTTGGAAATAGGCTGTACAATTCTTTGATAGAAACTACACCACTTTTTCCAACTTTTCGTATGGACAGTGCGACTTCTTTTTTTTGCTGTTCTTGTAAATAACTAATTACTTCCCAATGTTTTTCTGTCATCTCAATACCTTCTTCTTGAGCAATACTGTTGCCAATTTCTTTTGTCCATTGAGATAAATCTGTTAAGTATCCTTCATCGTTTACGTTGACTGATACACCTGCTAGTGTTGCTTCCATTTTTTTTCTGTTTTTAATTATGTTATAATATAAATTAGTTCTAATTTAATTTAGCATCAAAATGTTTACCTGATTTACTCATTGTAGCAGAAACAAAAGGAATGTGCTTTCCTTTAATTAACATGTTCCAATAAATCCATTTAAAAGCTAATTTTCCGTAGTGATTTAAGTGTGTTTCTTTTAACAAACTAAGAGGTCCAACTCCAGGAAAAGGGAATGAACCTGTAACAGGTTCGTGGGTATAGTTAAAATCAATTAAAAGAGCTTTGTCATGTCCTGTTTCAATAAAACAATTAGCATGTCCGTCAAATTCTTTTTTTAACTCTTTGCCATCAATATATCGCTTAATATTTTCTGTTAATATTTCAGCTTCAAAATGAGCAACAGAGCCTGCTTTAGAAGCAGGCAGATTAGTAGCATCTCCTATGGCAAAGATATTGTCTTTAACTTTGGTTTGTAAAGTTGCTTTATTTGTAGGAACGTAATTTAAGTCATCTCCTATGCCAGATCTTGCTATCATCTCATCACCCATATTTGTGGGAATTGTAACTAATAAGTCAAATTCCACTTCTTTACCGCCATAATCAACTATTTTGTTGTGTGCAGCATCTACTTTTTCAATGTTAAAGTCAGGTATTATATTGATGCTTTTTTGTTTTAAAAGATGATTGAGCTCGTGGGTTGCTTTTGGTTTGGTAAAAGCACCAGACATTGGGGTAACAAATGAAATCTGAACTTTTTCTCTCATTTTTTTATTTGTAAAAAAGGCATCGGCTAAAAAAGTAAATTCTAGTGGTGCTACAGGGCATTTTATAGGCATTTCAGCAATATGAACAACTAGTTTTCCACCTTCCCATTTTCTTAATTTATTTCTTAGGTTTCTTGCTCCTTCGAAAGTATAAAAGTCAAAAATTGTTTTATGCCAGTATTGGCCTAACATTCCTTCAATTTCTGCTGGAGCAATTTGTGTTCCTGTTGCTATAATTAAAATATCATAATGTACTATATTGCCATTCTTTAGCATTACTACATCTTTTCCTTTATCTATTCTATCTATTTTTTCTCTAATAAGGTTTATACCTTTAGGAATAAATTTTTTAATTGATTTTTTCACATCTTTTGTTTTGTAAAAATCAAAAGGAAGAAATAAAAAACCGGGTTGATAATAGTGAGTTTCGTGTTGATCAATAATTGTAATGTTCCATTTATCAGCAGATAATTCCTTTTGTAAATGGTTTGCCATCATTGTTCCTGATGTTCCTGCTCCTAATATTACTAGTTCTTTCATTTTATTATATTTATTAATAAGCTATAATGTTTAATATTACACTTCAATAATTAAGTATGATGATGTATAAAATCTACTTAATTTCTATTAACAAAAATATATAGGAATAGTTTACTGTGCAGTGACTGTGGTCACATTACAATAATTCGATGCTATGGGCATGTTGTTTTAATTTACCTTCATTTTCTAGCCTTTTTAATTTGCGACTAATCACTTCCCTTGCAGTACCTAATTCTTCTGCAATTTGTCGGTGAGAAATGAATAAAGGGTTTTGATTTGTTAGTGCTATTTTTTCATTAAGATAATCCAATAAACGTTTTACCATTTTATCAACAAGCATATGCTGAATAGTATCTAATAACTCGCTATAACGTAAATTATATTGTTGAAAAAACAAGGTGTTGATATCTGGAAAATGTTTTATCCATTTAGTTACTTTGTTTACAGGAATAAGCAATACTGTGGTATCTTGTTCTGTTGTAGCAAAAACTTTACTAGGTTCGTTTTTTATGCTTGATGAGAATGACATTACACAGCTTTCATTAGGTCTAATATAATACAACAATAATTCTTTATCTTCATATCTTGTATATACCCTAATTAGCCCTTTTAAAACAAATGGAATTACTTTAGAAAATTGCCCCTCCCTCACAATTTCAGTGTCTTTTGGAATCTCTTTTGTAACGGAAACAGCAAGTATTTTGGCAATAAGCTCAGGGTCTAAGTTTGAAAGAGATAGTGGTAACGTTTTTTTATCCATGTTGTTGGGTTGTCTTTTTAATGCATCCATCATTCTTTTTTGTCTAGGATCTCTGAGGTGAATTATTAATCCGTTCAGAAAATTTCGTCTCCACACGCTATATATTTTGGATGATTTTCATTTCTAAAAAGGGCATTTAATTCACTTTTAGATATGCCGAAATCTACTAAATCACAGATAATTACAATATCTTCATTGTGTAATTTATGTGCTTTAAATATGTTATTATTTGTTAATACCATGAGTTATTTTTATATTTTATACAGCAGGTTTAATAAGTAGTTTTATTGCAAAACTAATTTTGTTTTTGTATATTAGGTTATGGGGAGCTCTCTGGGGTTAGAGGGTTGTAAAAAACAAAGGTAATGAATAAGATGTAAGCCACAAAAATTTATGAAGATCCGTATGGTTTATCATAATTTTAACGCACTCAGATTGTTTATTAGCTCAGGGCAAACCCCAATTTTTTTACATTATCTCACTAGTGTTTCATAAACTTTTCTTAGCTAGGGCAGAGCGTTAAAAAAATATTTAGTAAATATTTTTAGCGAATGAGCCGGCCTGTAGGTTTGGCTGATGAAAATTTTGGTATAAATGAATTTTTAGAAATCCCCTTATGTAAAGTTTATCAACCTTTATTAATTTGCTTTTTTGTTCAAAATAAACTTGATTTCAATCATGTCTTTTCCACAATGGTAACATTTTTTATTACTCATTTTATTTAGAAATTATTAACTTCTGAGTTTCTATTATTTTTCCTGTTTTAATACTTACATAGTAAACGCCATTAGGTAGTTGATTAGTTGTTATTTTTTTATTTAATGGAGTATCTTTTGTAGTAAATCTTTTAATCATTACTTGCAGACCTATTGAGTTATAAATTTCCATTGTAATTTCTTCATTATTCCCATTTATGCTAAGAATAAAATTATCAGATGTTGGGTTAGGGTAAATAGAAATCGTATTATTTGTTGCTATCGATACAGCTCTAATAGCTGAATAGCTATAATCTTCATTAAAATCGGTTTGTTTTAAACGATAATAAGAAACTCCTTGATAAGGGTTGTTATCTATGGCTGTATAATTTAGCAAAGTGTTATTATTTCCAGCACCAGGTTGTTCATTTACAAACACCCAATTAAGTCCGTCCTTACTTTTTTCTATGGTAAAGTAATCGTTGTTTATTTCAGATGCCGTTTGCCATGTTAATTGTATATAATTATTGTTTTTAGCTGTTGCATCAAAGTTTACAAGAGATATCGGTAAATCAGCAAACATGGAATACACCCTTACATGTCCTGAATTTGAACCATTACCATCATTTTTTTTTGCTCCAATAGCTACGGTTAAACCATCGTTGCTTAAGCTAACAGTCCCACCAGATTCGTCAAGGGTAGCCTCCCCATCAATATCTAATCCCTGTTGTATCCATATACCGCTAATAAGTTTATACACCCTTACATGACCAGATTTTGATCCATTACCATCATTTAAGGGAGCTCCTACAGCTACAACTAAACCATCAGAATTTAAACTAACAGACCATCCTGCACGATCGTTAGCTAATTCTCCATCAATATCTCCTCCTTGTTGCATCCATACACCTCCTATAAATTTATAGACCCTTGTGTGTCCTGCATTAGAGCCTCCTCCATCATT
>CAZVEW010000075.1:8390-11909 GCA_964625955.1 uncultured Vicingus sp.
CTCCTATAAATTTATAGACCCTTGTGTGTCCTGCATTAGAGCCTCCTCCATCATTAAATTTAGCTCCAATGGCAACAGATAGCCCATCATCACTCAAACTAACTGAGTATCCAGATCTATCATTTGCTGCCTCGCCATCAATATCTATCCCTAATTGTGTCCATACTCCTCCTATAAATTTATAGACCCTTGCATGACCAGAATTAGAACCATTTCCATCATTGTATCTTGCCCCTATAGCAACAGTTAAGCCATCGGCACTAATACTAACAGCACAGCCAGATTCATCAAGAGTAGCTTCTCCATCAATATCTATTCCCTGTTGTGTCCATGTACCTGCTATAAGTTTATAAACCCTTACGTGTCCCGCATCTGTTCCATTTCCGTCATTGTAAGGAGCTCCTATCGCTACGGTTAATCCATCAGCACTTAAGCTAACTGAAAACCCTGATTCATCATTTGCTCCCTCTCCATCAATATCCATTCCTTGTTGTGTCCATACACCGCTAATAAGCTTATACACCCTTACATGACCTGCATCCGTTCCATTGCCATCATTTTTTTTCGACCCAATAGCTACCGTTAACCCATCAGCACTTAGGCTAACTGAATTTCCTGATTCGTCAAGAGCAACTTCTCCATCAACATCTCCTCCTTGTTGCGTCCATACACCTGCAACGAGTTTATATATTCTTACATGACCTGAATTTGAACCATTACCATTGTTCCACGGAGCCCCTATTACTACCGTTAACCCATTAGCACTTATGCTAACTGAACTTCCAGATATGTCATTGATGGCTTCTCCATCTATATCTAATCCTATTTGGGTAAATTGAGCACATACAACATTACTTTTTCCTATAAAAAGTAATATTACGTAGAACAACAATAATTTATGTTTTGTTTGCATATTTTACTTTTTATGCATAATTAATTGGTTTAGTTTATCAATTTCTTTTTGTTGTTTTTCAATAGTTATTTGTTGTTCTTGTATAGCTTTTACTAATGGCACAACAAATTCAGCATACCGTAGTCCATAATAATCGGTATCATTTTTAGGGGCATCTATACCACTAAAATCATACCCTACACTTTGGGCTGTTTTTTCTACTTCTTGAGCTATAAACCCCGTTTGTAATTGGCTCGCTTTTATTTGTTCCGATTCAAAATTTCTCACGCTGTCAGGTGTGTTTAGTTTGGTAGCAATAGCATCCATATCTAGATGATAGGTTACAGGGCGTAATTTTAGTATAAAATCTAAACCCACTACATTTTCTTTTACATCTTTTTTGAAGCGAACATCCGACACATTTGTCCATCCAGCATAGCCGCCAATACTTGTAATTGTGTTGTCGCCTATGCGAACTTGGTTGCTAGCAGTATTTGTTGCGTTATATCCAATAGCTATGCGGTTAGATAAAGTATTGGTATTAGCCCCAGCTAAATATCCTATACAGGTATTGAACCCTCCTGTAGAGTTAAATCCTAATGCTTGGTACCCGATGGCGGTATTTCCGCTACCTGTAGTACTTCTATATAGGGCTTCGTATCCTACAGATGTATTGTTGTTTCCAGTATTCATAGAGGTACTTGCTCTTATACCTGTGGCTGTATTTCCGTGTCCTGAAGTATTTGCAGCTAAAGCTTGGTATCCTGCGGCTGTATTGTAGTATCCTGTAGTATTATTGAGTAGGGTCATGTTACCTGTGGCTGTATTTTCATATCCAGTGGTGTTGTTGAGTAAAGCTTGATATCCAGTAGCTGTGTTTTCTGCTCCAGTTGTGTTTCCTCTTAATGCTTGGTATCCAAGGGCTGTATTTAATTCAGCGGTATTAGTTATTAAGGCTTCGGTTCCACAGGCTGTATTGTAGTTTCCTGTGGTGTTTGCAGCTAGAGCTTTAAATCCGATGGCTACGTTATTAAAGCCAGAGGTGTTTGCTGTTAGTGCCTGAAATCCGATAGCTATATTATTGACATCTGTGTTAGAATATAAAGCTTG
Organism: uncultured Vicingus sp.; assembly: GCA_964625955.1. Lineage (GTDB taxonomy): Bacteria > Bacteroidota > Bacteroidia > Flavobacteriales_E > Vicingaceae. The sequence goes on from CAZVEW010000075.1 coordinate 10,393, forward strand.
AAATCCGATAGCTATATTATCGCCATTGAAGGTGTTAGAGTATAGAGCTTGAGTTCCAATAGCAATGTTGTTATTTCCCGTAGTGTTGTTGAATAAGGCATGGCTTCCATTAGCAGTATTGTTAATTCCTGTGGTGTTGGCGTATAAGGCACTTACTCCATTAGCAGTGTTATTATATCCTGTAGTATTGGCGTATAGGGCACTTACTCCATTGGCAGTGTTACTATTTCCTGTGGTGTTGTAGTATAAGGCGTCTACTCCATTGGCAGTGTTACTGTTCCCGGTGGTGTTGTTGACTAAGGTACTTTGCCCATTGGCAGTGTTATTACCACCTGTGGTATTGTTGTACAAGGCATAGCCTCCATTAGCGGTATTGTAACTTCCTGATGTGTTGGCGTATAAGGCGTTTACCCCATTGGCAGTGTTGTTATCTCCAATGTTGTTGGAGTATAAGGCATTTGCTCCATTAGCAGAGTTATAATTTCCTGCAGAGTTAGAAAATAAAGCCTGAGCACCATTAGCGGTGTTATAACTTCCTGAAACGTTAGTATATAATGCTTTTTGCCCATTGCTAGTATTGTTAATTCCTGTGGTGTTATTGTATAAGGCATAGCTTCCATTAGCAGTATTGTTGAATCCTGTGGTGTTAGAAAAACCGCTATTGAACCCTATAAAGGTGTTTTGATTATTTGATAAATCATCATTGGTACCAGCACCTTCGCCAATAAAAACAGATTGTCCTGTGTTTAGTATTTCTATTTGTCCTTTTTGGGTAATTCTTGTACGAATAACGTTGTTGGTACGAAAATCTAAACTTTGTGCATCGGTAGTACCTACAAAATTAGTACCATTAATGGTGCCTGCATTACCTGTTAAGTCCCAACCAGAACCAGAGCTTGAAGCTGCTCCTGTGTTAAAACGAATCCATTTTGTACCATCCCAATAATAATATCCAGGCGTTACATCGCTTACAGTTGCGGTATTGTACACCAATAAAGAAGTGGTGATTCCTGTGCCTATTGGGGTGTTACTTGTTGTTGTGCTTAAGGCTATTCGAGGTATTAATAATCCTTTGTTATTGCTTGGTGCAGCATCTATATCTAGTAATGCACTAGCATTAGGTGCAGCTCCAGTTGTGTTTATTCCTATGTTTTGTGTGAAACAAGTGTTTAATGTTAAATTAAAAATCAGAAATAAAATGATTCGTTTAATTGTTTTCATACATTAATTTTAATGGTTTTTATAAGTGGTAGATTCAAATATTCTCCTAATTCATCTAATTTTAAGCTAAAAATCCAAAGAGGGTTATGTTTATTCTTTTTTCATTAACCGAGTACGGATATCTAAAAAATTGTTTCCTATTATATGTACTTCAAAAGTAAACCTCATTAGCTTTTTTAATTAATTTTTTTTCCATTTTAAAGAGTTTTCATATTATTAATATATTTGCAATAACTCAATAATAAAATGATTCATGTCAAAAAATATAGATTTTTCATATAAGATAATTCAATCCT
>CAZVEW010000076.1:0-11645 GCA_964625955.1 uncultured Vicingus sp.
CCTCTACATCGGCAAGGCCAACAACCTGCGTCAGCGCCTGCGCAGCTACTTCCGGAAGATTAGTATCATGAAACACTACTTTATAGTTTTTAGCGAGCAACGGAAACCACGCTGCAATTTCTTTAACAGTATGCTCATAAAAATGACTGGTATCAATAAAAAGTAAATCAATGTTTTGTTGAATATTTTTTTCTTCACAAAATTTTGGAAATTCTTTGGCAAAAGCAATATCATCACTTTGCACAAACAACCAATCTTTCCATGGCGAAACTTTAAAGCATGAATCTAAATCTACACTAACCAAGGTAGCGTTGCAAATCTTAGCCACTTTTTCTAGCACAAAAGTACTTTCGCCACTTCTAACGCCAAGTTCTACAATTAATTTAGGCTTTTGGGTTAAAGCTGCTATAAAAAAGTTACTTAAATGTTCGTTAATATCCGACCTTTTGTTAGCATGTTTAATTACTTCGTTCAGTGCCTCAACATCAGAATAAGCCTCTTTTATTTTAGGCGTTTTAAACGAATTGTAAATTTTTGCTACTAAAGGTAATCCATGTCTATTTATGCGGCTTTTAATCCCTGTAAGTATATTACTCATTATAAAAATATGAAATTTATTGTCGCAATGATAACTAATTTATACGTGAATTTCTAACATTTTTTTATATTAAATCAATAACTACCTTTGTACTCTTTTTTAATAAATTTTTAATTAAAACAATGACAACATCATTAGTTACTGGAGGGGCTGGTTTTATTGGTTCTCACGTAGTAAAAGAACTACTTAAATTAAATCATAAAGTTATTGTTTTAGATGATTTAAGTGGTGGTTTTATTGAAAATGTTGATGAAAAAGCAATATTTATTAAAGGCAGTATAACCGATGTTGCCCTTATTGAAGAAATTTTTACCCAATATCATTTTGATTATGTTTATCATTTAGCAGCCTATGCAGCCGAAGGATTAAGCCATTTTATCAGAAAATTTAATTACGAAAACAACCTTATAGGAAGTATTAATTTAATTAATGCCGCTATAAAATATAAAATAAAAACCTTTATATTTACCTCATCAATAGCCGTATATGGCTCAGCAAAACCTCCAATACAAGAAACCACCTACCCTACCCCTGAAGACCCTTACGGTATAGCAAAATTTGCGGTTGAGCAAGATTTAAAAACTGCTCACGAAATGTTTGGTTTAAATTATATTATCTTTAGACCCCACAACGTTTATGGAAAAAATCAAAATATTGGTGATAAATATAGAAATGTGGTTGGTATTTTTATGAACCAATTACTACAAGATAAACAATTATCGGTTTTTGGAGATGGCTTACAAACAAGAGCTTTTACCCACATTAGCGATGTAGCCCCCTACATTGCTAAATCCTATACAATACCAAAAGCAATTAATCAAACTTTTAACTTAGGCTCTGACCAAAAATATACCGTTAAAGATTTAGCCAATATTGTAATTAATGCCATGAATATGGAGCAAAAACTAAACTTTTTGCCACCACGGAACGAAGTTTTACACGCTTATGCAGACCATACAAAAGCTAAAGAAATTTTTAATATTAGCTCGTTTAAACCCATTGATGAAGGCATGAAAGAAATGGCTATTTGGGTTAAAAAAAATGGAGCAAAAAGTACAAAAACTTTTAAAAATATCGAAATCCACGAAAATTTACCTTCAGCTTGGGTCATAGAAAAATTACACCATGATAGCTAAAGTAATTCGAATATTTAAAGTTTATTGGAACAATTTTATCTGGCTATTTATAGATTTTTTTTGGCAATTTAAATCTACTCCAAAAAGTAAAAAAATAAGCAACAACAATTATAGTATAGGGGTTGTAACCTATGTAAAACGTTACGAAATTCATTTTTTGCCCTTAATAAAAAGATTAATTACCGTGTTTCCCGACACACAAATAATTATTGCTATTAATGGTTATTACGACCAAGAAATACAGCATGAATACCTCAATAAAATCACAAACTTACGCTCTACCTACAAAAATGTAAATTTTATTACTTACCATAAAGGACAAAGTTTAAGTAAATTGTGGAACCAGCTAATTATTAGCTCCAAAACAAACAAAACTTTTATTTTTAATGATGATATTAAAATTGCCGCTACCTTTAGAAATCAATTAGAAAAATCTGCTATCTTAAAAGAAAAATGTGCCTTAATTAACAGCAGTTGGAGTCATTTTTTAATTAGCAAAGAAATTATTAAATTTAATGGCTGGTTTGATGAAAGGTTTCCCGGAGTTGGTTACGAAGACCAAGATTATGAAATACGCTTAACCTTAAACGGTATTAAAATTAAAGACTTTACAGTAAAAGGATTAAAAAATTTAGTGTTTAAAACTACCGATTTCTCTTACGGAAAAAATATTGAAATTGATTACGAAAAATACAGTAGCGATAACGGAAAAATGTTTTTTAAAAAATGGGCAATTTCAAATACCAAAAAAAAAGACTATACTTGGGTTAGAATAATTCAAAAATATGCCCGACCAATTGTTGGAATGGAAACACCAAATTTTTACCCAAAAATTGAATTAAATTAATGATTTATTTAGAACAAGCATACAAAAATTTGAAATTTAAATGTAAAGGATTTTGTTTTAAGATATATCTTCTATTGCATGGTTGCAAAGTAGGTAAAGGATTAAAATGCCTAACCATTCCTAACTTGAGAACCATTCCTAACAAAAATATTTCTATTGGCAATAATGTAACTTTAGGACGAAATGTAACCTTTGAAATTGGCAATAAAGGAAAACTAACCTTAGCAAATAATGTTTTATTGGCAGATAACATTTTGTTAAGCACCCTCTCGGAAATAAAAATAGGAAATTGGGCAGCAATTGCCGAAAATGTGAGTATTAGAGGAAGTTTTCATGAAATGAAAAAAGACAAACCTTATCGTTTACAAGGCAACATTTCATCTCCAATAATTTTAGAAGAAGATACTGGAATTGGTGCTAATTGTGTTGTTTTAATGGGTGTTACCATTCCTAAAGGCGTATTTATTGGTGCTAATTCAACATTGGTAAAAAATATAGTGCTAAAACCTTATGGAATTTACGGAGGAAATCCTTTGAAATTATTAAAAATGAGAGATTAAAAATCAAATGAATCCTAAACCTCCAACTTCAAAGCTCCAACTTCAAACCTCAGATATTGACCCTTTAGTTTCTATCATTACCGTTGTTTTTAATGGTAAAAATCACATCGAAAAATGTATTAAAAGTGTTTTATCTCAAACATATAAAAATATCGAATACATTATTATTGATGGTGCTTCAACCGATGGCACTTTATCTATTATTAATAAATATGCGACCAAAATAACACAATTGGTTTCCGAAAAAGATACAGGCATTTACAATGCCATGAACAAAGGGCTAAAATTGGCAAAAGGAGAGATTATTGCCATTGTAAATGCCGATGATTACTATTATTCCGACACCATTCAATTGGTAGTTAATCATTTTAACAACACAAAAACAGATGTGGTTTATGGCGATATTAACAAACTAAGAACAATTAACAACAAAACCTATTTTAAAAAAGCTGTTCCAAATATTAGTTTAATGGAACAAACAATGCCCATTTTTCACCCAGCAACATTTGTAAAAAAACAAGTTTACAATACCGTTGGTGGTTTTAATGAAAAGTACAAACTATCAGCCGATTACGATTTTATTTACAAAGTGTACAAAGCAGGTTTTAAATTTAATTATTTACCAAAAACACTTACTGTGTTTAGTATTGATGGAGCAAGTAGCACCAATTGTACTTCTTATAAGGAGGGTTTCCAAATTTTAAAATCTCATCATTCTCCACACACAAAAGAAATGAAAAAGTTAATTCTAAAATGTAAAATAAAAAACTTTTACAGAAAAATAGCCAACTTATTTATTGTTCTTTTTGGCTTAAGAAAATGGAACGAAAATAGGTTAATAAAAAAGTGGAATTAAACCCGTCTGTAGTTGCATTCAAAAATGTAACAAACCAGCAAACACCTTATTAAAGTTGCGTACATTTATAACCAGAAGTAGTTGTATTTCCAAAGCAAAACCCTAAGCCCAATTGTTTTAATTTCTTTATCGTATCTGGAGAGAGATTTACTTGCCCTGTTGCTGGATTTATATTAGATAACCAATCTATTGTAGTTCTAGAAGAAAATATTCCTAATCCATTAACAACATTTGTATAAGGAGGCTTTTCCTGATTTAAATTATTTGAAGGTTCACTAACTTGCATATAAGTACTTAATTCTGTACCTGCTGTCTCAAATTTTAAAGAAATATTAGCTAATTCTCTGTGAGATAGAAAAGGCGTGTTAGGATTTACAGCACCACTTATTGTGGAAAAAAATGTTTCACCCGTCAATGTCCACTCCAATGATTCTCCTCCTTGATTAGTTGTTGTTATTACCTCTCCTAAAGGCATAGAAATACTTTTAGCTACAGTAGGTAATCCACTAGCTGTTGTATAATATTCGTTATAGTTGAAAATTAATGTGGCAGAGATTCTTCCTATGTCTTCCCCTGTTGTTACTCTAATAATTTTTTCGGCATAAGCTCCATTAACCGTATTACCTAGCCAAAAGGTTATTTTTTGATTAACAGAAGGAGATGAAACTATTGCATTTTTTACAATTTTAGTTTCTGCTGTAATTAATTTATTTAACTTATTATTATAAATTTTTAATTTATAGGTGTTATAAACACTAATACTAGGCTCAATAAATTTGTAAAGCACATTGTTCGAATTATCAAAAACACCTGCATCTTTAGGTATTTCGTTAACAGTTCTAAATAACGTATTGGTAACTGTAGAAAAAGATTTTACTAAATTACTTCCATTCCATTCTTCAATAGTTACCTCTAAATCTCCATCAGGATAATTAAAATTATTAGCATCTGCTGCCAAAGTATTAGCATTTACATTATCTTTTAAAAAAGCTTTATTTATCTTAATATAATGAACAGAATCGGCTGGATTAATAAGACCATAAACGACTGTAATATCCTGATAATCTGCATTAACATCAATTTTTGTATTACAAGAATTATTAAAGATTAAAAGTATTGCAAAACTAAAATATAGTAAAATCTGTTTCATGTAATAAAATTTTATTTTATACAAAAATATCATTTTATATTTAACTAAATAGATTTTGTAAATTTGCATCGTTAAAAATCCACGAATGGTAACTATTTTATTTTAACGGTTAACAATTTAAATTTTAAAGGTACAATGTCAATACATTCAAATAATATTAAAAGAGTAACAACGCATATTTTGCAAGAAATGAAAATGCGAAATGAAAAGATAGCCATGCTCACAGGCTACGATTATTCAATGGCAAAAATTATTGATAGTGCAGGTATTGATATTATCTTAGTTGGAGATTCTGCATCTAACGTGATGGCAGGACACGAAACAACCTTACCCATTACCTTAGACCAAATGATATACCATGCTTCATCCGTAATTAGAGGTGTAGAAAGAGCTTTAGTAGTTGTTGATTTACCTTTTGGTACTTACCAAGGAAATTCTAAAGAAGCACTATCTTCTGCCATAAAAATAATGAAAGAATCTGGAGCACATGCCGTTAAATTAGAAGGCGGTGAGGAAGTGTTAGAATCTACAAAAAGAATATTATCTGCAGGCATTCCTGTTATGGGGCATTTAGGGTTAACACCTCAATCCATCTATAAATTTGGAACCTATGTTGTTAGAGCAAAAGAAGAAGCTGAGGCAGAAAAATTAATTAAAGATGCTAAATTGTTAGAAGAAGCAGGATGTTTTGCTTTAGTTTTAGAAAAAATACCCGCAAAATTGGCAACTAAAGTAGCTAAAGAGGTCAGCATTCCTGTAATAGGAATAGGTGCTGGAAATGGTGTTGATGGACAAGTTTTAGTGGTTCATGATATGTTAGGCATTACCCACGAATTTAGCCCACGATTTTTAAGAAGATACCACAATTTATACGAAGAAATGCAAGGTGCTGTAAAATCCTATATTACAGATGTTAAATCTAAAGATTTTCCAAGTAAAGATGAACAGTATTAATTTTTAAATAAAATGTTCTTTTTAATTAAATAAACGTATCTTTCAGTAATGAAAAAAAGTTTTTTACTCGTTATATTAGCCCTATTCTCCGAAAGTTATTTAACTGCCCAAAATTTACATTACGAATTACCAGACAATGCAAATAAAATGTTTGCTGTTAAAAACTACCTTAAAGCCAAAGAATTATATAGAGATTTGTATAAAAACAACCTCAAAAACATTAAATACAAATACCGATTAGGCGTAAGCCTTTTATATACTTACGAATGGAAAAATGGTATTGAAATACTAGAACAAGCTGCAAAAAAAGTCGATTGTCCACAAGAAGTTTGGTTTCATTTAGCCAGAGGATACCATTTAACTAACAGGTACGATTTAGCCATAAAATATTATAAAAAATACACCCTAATTAATGGTGCTAAAGCAGATTTAGTTACACAATGTAAACGAAATATCCAAACCTGTTTAAACGCCAAAGAACTCGTTAAACACCCTTTAAATGTGAGTTTTGAAAACTTAGGCAAACGCATTAACTCTAAAGGCAAAGAATATTTGCCCGAAATTACGCCTGCCGAAGATTTTATACTTTTTACAACCAGACGAGAAGGTACTACTGGACGAATTTACGACATAGCAGGTTATTATACCGCAGATATTTATCTTTCAAAATATAAATACGGTAAATGGAGTAAGGCACGCTCTTTAGGCTATCCAAATTCTTATGGAAACGAACAAACTGCTGGAATTTCTGAAAATGGAAAATTTGCCTTCTTTTATGTCAACAATCCTAAAAGTAAAAATAATTTACAAGTTTCTGAAAAGAAAAAAACTTCTTTTAGGAAAGCTACCGAAATAAAAGAGAAATTTATTAATGATAAAGGAAATAAACAAATTGCAGCCACAGTATCAAAAGATAACCAAACTTTAATTTTTGCTAGTGATAGAGCAAATGGCTATGGAGCAACAGATTTATACATCTGTAAAAAATTACCCAACAAAAAGTGGGGATTGCCAACAAATATGGGACAAACAATTAACACCAAGTATGATGATTGCTACCCTTATTTAACAGACAATGGAAATACGCTATATTTTGCTTCAAAAGGGCATAAAACAATGGGGGGATATGATATTTTTAAAACTACTTACAATAAAAAAACAAAAACTTGGTCGATTCCTAAAAATATTGGATATCCTATTAATACACCCGATGATAATTTGAGCATCTGTTTCAACTCCACAAAAAAGTATGCCTATGTTGCCGCTTACAGAAAAGATTCTTATGGTGATTTAGACATTTATCGTGTTAATTTTGAAAGCAAAGACCCTCCCTACTCTACCATTAAAGGTTTTGTTGTTGATAAAGATTCCGCCATTATAAAAACCCCATTACACATTGATGTTTTTAGTAAAACTTCTGGCGATTTAAAAGGAAGCTATGAAACCAATACACAAAAAGGAAGTTATTTAATGATTTTACCTCCAGATGTTTACGAAATTATTATTGATGACCCCAATAAAGGAACATTTAAAAAACGCTTAGTGGTTAGGGGTAGGAAATACTTTAGAAAAGAAATAACAGCAAATATTCAAGTTATTTTTAATAATGACACGCCTAAATGACACACCTTTTATTACCCAATATTGAAGTTTTATATGAAGATAATCATATTATAGCCATCAATAAAAAATCTGGCGATATTGTTCAGGGCGATAAAACTGGCGATGAGCCTTTAAACGAAATTGTAAAAAAATACCTTAAAATTAAATACAACAAACCCGGTGATGTTTACTTAGGAACAACCCATAGAATTGACAGACCAACGAGCGGAATAGTTTTGTTTGCTAAAACGAGTAAAGCCTTGACCCGATTAAATAAGATGTTTCTTGAAAAAACCATACAAAAAACCTATTGGGCAATTGTAAAAAATAAACCACAAAAAGAAACAACTGAACTTATTCATTATTTAACAAAAAATCAACAAAAAAATAAATCGTTTGCTAATAATAAGGAAACAAAAAACACAAAAAAAGCCGAACTTAACTATAAAATTATCCATCAATTTTCAAATTATTATTTACTAGAAATACAACCATTAACAGGAAGGCACCACCAAATAAGAGTTCAACTATCAGCTATTGGTTGCCCCATAAAAGGCGATTTAAAATACGGTTTTCCACGCTCAAACCCTGATGCTTCAATCTCGTTACACGCCAGAAAAATAGAGTTTATACATCCTGTAAAAAAAGAACCTATAACAATAATAGCACCACCAAATACTAAAGATGTATTATGGAGAGAAGCTGTAGCCATTTTTCATTAAAAGCCTTAACATTTTTTAACAAAAAAAATCATAAAAAATGCCTAACAGTATAGTTTTTAGGTTAAAATTTGTATTAATAAATTATTAACTTAAACTATGCATGATGAAAAAAGAAATTAAACTTTTATTAGGTGGATTTTTTTTAGCAACTTTAGGAGGAATAACTTCTGTAAGTATCTATAAATCATTTGAAAAACCAATTGTAATAAGTCAAACCTCAACTTTGCAGCCAAAAAATGTTAAGATGGTTAATAACATTTTAACAGAAAACAGACCAGAAAGCTTTGAAGTAGCCGCAAAAAAATCGTTAAATGCAGTAGTTCATATTAAAACAGAAATGATTATTCAACAAGCTGTAAACCCTATGTACCAACTATTTTATGGTGGCAACCCTTACAATGAACAATCTGTAAAAGCATCTGGTTCTGGGGTTATCATATCTAATAATGGTTACATTGTAACCAACAATCATGTTATAAAAAATGCGAAAAACATAAGTGTTACCTTAAACAACAAACAAACCTACAATGCTAAAGTAATTGGTACCGATCCTAATACCGATTTAGCTTTACTAAAAATAGATGAAAAAAAGTTACCTTTTATGGATTATGGTAATTCCGATAACTTAAAAGTTGGCGAATGGGTCTTAGCGGTTGGTAATCCATTTAACTTAACATCTACAGTAACGGCAGGAATTGTTAGTGCAAAAGGACGAGATATTAATATTTTAAGCAGCGACCCTTACACAGGAGTTTCTGCCATAGAATCTTTTATACAAACCGATGCGGCTGTTAATCCAGGAAATAGCGGAGGAGCATTAGTTAATACAAAAGGAGAATTAGTAGGTATTAACGCTGCCATTCAATCAAACACAGGTTCATATACTGGTTATTCTTTCGCTATACCCGTTAACATTGTTAAAAAGGTTGTAAACGATTTAAAAGAATATGGTAGCGTTCAAAGAGCTTTTATGGGTATAAATATTAGAAATATTGATGAGAATTTAGCCAATGAAATAAATATAAAAGATTTGAATGGTGTTTATATTTCCAGTGTTATAGCTAATGGATCGGCAGATAAAGCAGGAATAAAAAAAGGAGATATTATAACTATGATTGGAGAGGTAAAAATTACGAATGTTCCTGAACTACAAGAACAATTAAGTCAATTTAGACCAGGAGAAAAAGTTAATATTTCTGTAAAAAGAGATGGCAAAGAAATTGAGATTCCTGTTGTACTTACCAATTTAGAAGGCACCTCCACTACTTTATCGTTAGAAAAAGTTAATACTTTTAAATTACTCGGTGCTAAATTTGAAAATTTAACTAAGAAAAAAGCAAAAAAGCTAAATATTGATGGAGGTGTTCGAGTAACAGAAATTTATAACGGAAAACTAAGAAATGTCGGCATCCAAAAAGGATTCATTATTACAAAAGTTAATCATAAAACAATAAAAGACATTGATGAATTAAGCGATATCATAAAAAATTCAAGTGATGGCGTTTTAATAGAAGGAATTTATGAGAATGGAAGAAAAGAATATTATGGCTTTGGAATTAAATAATTTAATAAAACCTTTTATTTGCCTGTAAAGTTTTTGATTTGTATAAAAAAAGGGAGTAATTTTGTAGTCCTATCAGTTTAACTTAAACTATTAAAATGAGACAGCTAAAGATTACCAAATCCATTACAAATCGCGACAGTGCATCATTAGATAAATATTTACAAGAAATAGGTCGTGAAGGCTTAATAACAGCAGAGGATGAAGTAGTACTAGCTCAAAAAATAAAACAAGGCGACCAAACTGCCTTAGAAAAATTAGTAAAAGCCAATTTAAGATTTGTTGTCTCTGTATCAAAACAATATCAAAACCAAGGATTAACCTTGCCCGATTTAATCAATGAAGGTAACTTAGGTTTAATAAAAGCTGCACAACGTTTTGACGAAACACGTGGCTTTAAGTTTATTTCTTATGCCGTTTGGTGGATTCGTCAATCTATATTGCAAGCCATTGCCGAGCAATCGAGAATTGTTAGGTTGCCTTTAAACCAAGTGGGATCGTTAAACAGAATCAACAAAACATTTTCTAAATTAGAACAAGAATTTGAAAGAGAACCTTCGCCTGACGAGATTGCAGATATGCTTGAAATTGATAAAACTAAAGTAACAGATTCATTTAAGATTTCTGGCAGACACGTATCTATGGATGCACCTTTTAGGGATGGTGAAGATGGAACTTTGTTAGATGTTTTATCCAATGTTAATTCTCCAAAAACAGATATTACCTTGATGACGGAATCTTTGCAACGTGAAATAGATAGGTCGTTATCAACACTAACAGATAGAGAAAAAGATGTAATAAAATTATTTTTTGGCATTGGTATTCAACACCCCTTATCTTTAGAAGAAATTGGTGAAAGATTTGAACTCACAAGAGAGCGAGTGCGACAAATAAAAGAAAAAGGCATAAGGCGTTTAAGGCACACATCGAGAAGCAAATTATTAAAAACATATCTAGGATAAAACTCTCAAAAAAAATGGAAGTATTAGAAAAAAACAAAGCAGCTTACGAAACTACACTCAATAATTTCGTAGCTAACGAAAAAGCAGCAGTTAGTTTAATCAATTCAATAGGCTATCTGATGTATGAAAAATCAATAGAATTGGTTTTATTTAGAAATCCTTTAGTCGATATTAGCGTTTCTAAAATATTAAGCCTTCATAAAAAAGCCAAAAGTATTTCTTTAAACCCTGTAAGCATCAAAGATACATCTTCTTTAGCCAAAGAAATTTGTAACTTAAATTTAGCACCCTCTAAATTAGATATAGGAAAATTAGCTGGCGAATGGAATTTAGAAAAAAACAACTACAACTCGCAACTCGATTTCTTAAACGATAAGCTCACTGGTTTTGAAAACTCTGAAAACCACAACATAACACCAAAAGATGTAGTACTTTATGGTTTTGGTAGAATTGGAAGATTAGCCGCTCGTGAATTAATTAAACAAGCAGGAAAAGGACAACAACTAAGGCTAAAAGCCATTGTACTAAGACGTTTGTCGGACAGTGAAGTGGTAAAACGTGCCGATTTGTTACGTAACGATTCTGTACATGGAGAATTTAATGGTTCTGTAGAAGTCGATTTGAAAAAACAAGCATTAATTATTAACGGATAATATATTCAGTTAATATCATCAAAGTCTTCAGAAGAAAATGATTT
>CAZVEW010000077.1:0-11478 GCA_964625955.1 uncultured Vicingus sp.
GAGTTTAGATACGCTGAACAGAGAAAAATTCAATAAAATTACCAGAAGAGACTATTTCGAAACGGTAATCACCAATATTAAAATGTACATTAAAGCAGGATTTAATGTAAAAATTAATGCTGTTTTAATAAAAGGAGTTAACGATAACGAAATTATTGATTTTATCGAATACACAAAAAAATATAAAGTTGCCGTTCGATTTATTGAGTTTATGCCATTTGACGGTAACAAATGGAACACAGAAAAAGTAGTTTCATTTAACGAAATTTTACAACAAATTAATCATCAATACCAACAAAATAGCATTATAAAACTAACAGATAAAAAAAATGACACCACTAAAAATTATCAAATAAAAGGATATCAAGGTTCTTTTGGCGTTATTAGTACCGTCTCAAATCCCTTTTGTGATAGCTGCAATAGAATACGCCTAACCGCTAACGGACAAATAAAAAATTGTTTGTTTTCTACCACAGAAACCAACTTACTTCAATCACTACGAAATGGAGAAGACATAAAAACTGCCATTTTAACAGATATTTATCATAAAAAACAAGTAAGAGGAGGAATGGCTTCAGATAAAGATTTTTTTGATAAAAGAAAATACACAAAAAATAGATCAATGACAGCTATAGGAGGATAGTTTAATCAAAAAAGTGCCTCATTTTAGCTCATAGATAATGTTTTTAAGTAAATCTCTAATTTCCTGTTAAAAATCATACTTTAAGAAAGAGGATAATTTTAGCTTTGCAAAATAAATTTAAATAAATATGGATTCTTTTTTAAAGCGGTATTGTAGCTCAGAGTGGCAAGAGTTTGTTAACTTTCATATTAAACAAGTAGTTGTAGAAGCAAATAATTATGTTTTTAGAGAAGGAGAGAAAACAGAAGGTTTATATATTGTTGTTTCAGGAAAAGTAAAAGTTTTAACCAAAGATGTTGATGAAAAAGACACCCTAATAAGGTTGGCAGCAGGCGGTGATATTTTAGGGCATAGAGGGTTCGGAGGTAACTGGACTTACCCAATTTCGGCAATAACCTACGAAAAAACAGAAATGTCATTTATCCCCTTAAATATATTTAAAGTTGTTGCCAAAGCAAATGCTGAATTTACTTACCAATTAATGATGTTTTTTGCCGAAGAGTTAAGAAGATCGGAAGAAAAAATATTAAATATTCCTGTAAAAAATAGGGTCTCAAATGCAATTTTAATGAATTACAAAGTTTTTGGATCAGACACCAAAGATCCTTCAAAAATAAGTTATACACTAAGCAGAAAAGATTTTGCTAGTAAGGCTAGAACTACTTACGAAACAGTAATTAGAGTTATAACACTCCTAAACAATGAGGGAATTATAAAATCTGAAGGAAAATCGATTAAAATTTTAGATTTAGAAAAACTACAATTATTGGCTGTTAATAAAATTAGTTAACTATAAAGATTATTTTTTCCTCTATCAAACCTTTCAGATCTTAAAGTTTACAACAAACCAACAACCCCTTTTATTATTTCCTAGTGTAAGAAATTCATGTTTTTATATGATATATATCATATAAAAACATGATGTCAATCATTTAATGAGAATCTTTTTTATAAGACTTTTATATCGTGAATAAAACTAATAAATTAGAAGTGGTTTTATAAAAAATAGCTGATAAATCAAACTATAATAAAAATGAAAATCAAACTAAAATTAATTGCAATTGCTACTGGAGCATTTTTTTACAGTTTTGGAGGATATGCACAAGAAGGAGAAACACATTTTAAACAAATATGTGTTGCTTGTCATACTATAGGAAATGGTAAATTAGTTGGTCCAGATTTACAGGGAGTTAACAAAAAAAGAAGTGAGGAATGGATAATTAATTTTGTAACCAATGCACAAGCTTTTGGCGAAAAAGATGCAGATGCAAAAGCTTTAATTGCAGAATTTGGCTATCCTATGCCAAGTCAAGGGAGTGTACTTTCTGCCGATCAAATTAAAACTATTATAGCATATATTGCAGCTAATAGTCCAGAAGAAAGCAGCACAACTGATGTTGCTGTAGTTGAAACGCCAGCAGAACCTGTTGATCCAGCCTTAGACCCTGCTAATGCAAGTAAAGAAGATATATTATCAGGACTTCAGTTATTTTCTGGTGAAAAAAGATTAGAAAATGGAGGTCCATCTTGTATAAGCTGTCACAATGTACAGCATACCGATTTAATAGCTGGAGGTTTATTGGCAAAAGATTTAAGCAAAGTTTATGAAAGAATGGGGGCAGCAGGAATTAACGGCATTTTAAGTGCTCCACCATTTCCTGCAATGAGTGCTTCTTTTAAAGATAATCCTTTAACAACAAAAGAAATTTTTCAACTTTCAGCATTCTTTTCAGATGCTAGCACTAACAGTATTTATCAACATCAAAGAACATACAATGCCAATTTATTGCTTTTTGGAGGTGGAGGAGCGTTTGCTGTTATTGCAATTATAATTTTCTTACTCTTTTTAGAAAGAAAAAGAAAATGCGTTAAAGAAGATATTTATAAACGCCAAATTAAAGCGGCTAGTTCTAAATAAAAAATAAAAAAAATTCAAAGTTTGAAGTTCAGGTTAAATAATAAAACAACCTCAAACCTCAAACTACAAACTTTAAAATAAATAATTATGAGTTGGATTGAAGATATAATATCACCGAAAACCAGAAAATGGGAAGAGTTTTACAGAAATAGATGGCAGTATGATAAAGTGGTTAGAAGTACGCACGGTGTAAACTGTACAGGTGGTTGCTCGTGGGCAATTCACGTAAAAGATGGTATTGTTGTATGGGAAATGCAACAAGTAGATTATCCACAATTTAATAAAGAAGTTCCTCCGTACGAACCAAGAGGCTGTCAAAGAGGAATCTCTTATTCTTGGTATTTATACTCTCCTATCAGAGTTAAATATCCTTTAATGAGAGGTGCTTTAATGGATTTGTTTAATGCAGAAAAAGAAGCTGTAGGCGGAGACCCAGTTAAAGCTTGGGCAAATTTACAAAACGACCCAGCTAAAAGACACAGATACCAAAGAGCAAGAGGTAAAGGTGGTTTTAGAAGAGCTAAATGGGACGAATTAATAGAGCTAATTACTGCGGCTAACATTTATACCATTCAAAAATATGGTTCGGATAGAATTATAGGTTTCGCCCCAATTCCTGCAAAAAGTATGTTAAGTTATGCTTCAGGAGCAAGGTATTTGCAATTAATGGGAGGTGTAAATTTAAGTTTTTACGATTGGTATTGCGATTTACCAAACGCTTATCCAGAAATTTGGGGAGAGCAAACCGATGTTTGTGAAAGTGCCGACTGGTATCATTCTAAATTCTGTGTTTCTATGGGAGCCAACTTAGGTATGACCAGAACACCAGATATTCACTTCTTTTCAGAATCACGGCATAACGGAACTAAAACAGTAGTAATGTCGCCCGATTTTAGTATGGTTACTAAACATGCCGACCAATGGATTCCTGTTCATGCAGGTTCTGATGGTGCTTTTTGGATGGCAGTTACACATGTAATTTTAAAAGAATATCATGCCGAAAAACAAACTCCTTATTTTATTGAATATACCAAAAGATATACCGATTGCCCTTTCTTAGTAAAAATAGAAGAAAAAGATGGTGTAATGTTGCCGGGAAGAATGATTAGAGCCAATGAAATTGATAAATATAAATCAGTTAGTAATGGCGATTGGAAATTCTTAAATATAGATGCTAAAACTGGCGATTATGTTATGCCAAAAGGTAGTATGGGACACCGATGGGATGAAAAGAAAGGAAATTGGAATCTAAAATATGAAGATGGTGAAAATAACAAAGATTACGACCCAGTTTTAACTTTATTAGATAATAATGATGGCGTTGTCCAGGTAGAATTTACCGAATTTGGTTTAGATAAAAAAGCCATGAGAGGTGTACCCGTAAAATACGTTAAAGATGTAAATGGTAATAAAGTTGCCGTAGCAACCATTTACGATTTAACCATGGCTCAATATGGTGTTGGTAGAGGGCTAGAAGGAGACTATCCAACATCTTATGATGATAAAGACCAAGCATACACACCAGCATGGCAAGAAATATTTACAGGTATTGGAAAAGAAACTGTAATTCAACTAGCTCACGAATGGTCTGATACTGCCGAAAAAACCGAAGGAAAATGTATGGTTATTGTTGGAGCAGCAATTAATCACTGGTTTCATGGTAATTTAATGTATAGAGCAGCAATTATGGCTCAAATGCTTACAGGCTGTAATGGTAAAAATGGTGGAGGAATGAATCACTACGTAGGGCAAGAAAAATTAGCACCAATGGATTCTTGGGCAACCATAATGAGCTCAAAAGATTGGGGAACAGTTCCAAGATTACAACAAGGACCAATTTGGCATTATATTAATAGTAGTCAATGGAGGTATGATGGCAATCAAAAATTCTATAATTCATCACCAGATAATAAATTAGCGAATATGCACACTGCCGATTGGGCGGTAAAAGCAGTTCGTAATGGTTGGATGCCTTATTATCCTCAATACAACAAATCTAATTTTGATATTGTTAAAGATGCACAAGCTGCTGGACATACTACTGATGATGCAATGCGAAATCATATTGTAAGCCAACTAAAAGAGGGTAGTTTAAAACATGCAGTTGTTGAACCAGATGAAGAAGTGAACTTTCCGAGAGTTTGGTTTATTTGGAAAGGCAATGCCATTGGAACTTCCGCTAAAGGTCATGAATATTTCTTAGACCATTATTTAGGAACGCATACTAACAAAATTGCCGATGAAGTTGCAGGAGATATTGTAGAAGATATCACGTATAAAAAAGATGGTGCTAGAGGTAAAATGGATTTAGTAATAGATGTAAACTTTAGAATGGATACATCAGCATTATATTCTGATATTGTTTTACCAACAGCATCTTGGTACGAAAAAGCAGATATCAATTCAACAGATATGCACTCTTTTATTCACCCATTATCAGAAGCAATATCCCCAGTTTGGGAATCGCAATCAGATTGGCAAATTTTTGAAGCATTGGCTAAAAAAATGAGTGAAATGGCAAAAACCTATTTGCCAGATGTAATGAAAGATGTGGTTAATACGCCATTATCTCACGATTCTGCTGATGAAATTAGTCAAACTCATTTAAAAGATTGGAGTAAAGGAGAATGTGAACCAATCCCTGGTGAAACCATGCACTACATCAAATTTGTAGAAAGAGATTATACCAAAATTTACGATAAATTTATTTCATTAGGAAAAGGAGTTGCTAAAAATGGCTTAGGAGCTCATGGTAATCATTACATGTGTGATGATGTATATGAGGAAATGATTGAAGATAGAAAACACATTTCTAAATGGGACGATGGGACAGAATATCCTTCCCTTAAAGATGATGTGGAAGCCATTAATGCGGTATTAAAATTATCGACCTTAACCAATGGAAAACTAACGGTTCGGGCATATAAAAATATGGCAGAAAAAACAGGTTTAGAAAAAATTGCAGCTTTAGGTGATGGTTATGAACAAATAAGCATGGATTATAGAGATTTACAAGCTCAGCCTAAACGGTACAATTCTTCACCATTATGGTCAGGATTGATGCATGAAGGCAGAACTTATGCAGCTTATACCTATAATGTAGATATGTTAATTCCTTGGCGAACATTAACTGGTCGTCAACACTTTTACCTAGACCACGATGCATACATTGCTTTTGGAGAACATTTATCCACCTATAAACCATCACCAACCCCAGAAACTTACGGTGATTTAAGGGTAACGGTTAATGACGGTAAAGCCAGAATGCTAAACTGTTTAACTCCTCACGGAAAATGGCACATTCACTCTACTTATGGTGATACCTTAAGAATGTTAACTTTATCAAGAGGTGGAGAACCTTGTTGGTTGAGTGAAGCTGATGCAGAAGAATTAGGAATTAAAGATAATGACCATGTAGAAGTTTATAATGACCACGGAACTTATGTAACTCGTGCTTGTGTGAGTGCTCGTATTCCTAAAGGGGCTTGTATCGTGTATCACGCAGTAGAAAGAACCTACAACATTGCAAAATCGCAAGAAAGAAGAGGTAAAAAAGGAGAACCAAGACGAGGTGGTATGAATAACTCGTTTACCAGAGTGCATTTAAAACCCAACTTAATGTGTGGTGGTTACGGTCAATTCTCTTATCACTTTAATTATTGGGGACCTGTAGGCGTAAACAGAGATACACATGTGTTGGTTAGAAAAATGGAAAAAGTAGAATACTAAAAATGTTAAAATGTTAGAGGTTTGATGTTGTTAGATAAATAACTTCAAACTTTGAACTTCAAACTTTAAACTTAAAAGTTATGAATATAAGATCTCAAATATCAATGGTTTTTCATCTCGATAAATGTATCGGGTGTCATACTTGTTCTGTAGCATGTAAAAATATCTGGACAGACAGGAAAGGTGCCGATTACATGTGGTGGAATAACGTAGAAACTAAGCCAGGAACTGGTTATCCTACCAAATGGGAAGACCAAGAAATTTACAAAGGCGGATGGGAAAAAAATGGAGATTCCGTTTCTTTAAAAGGAGCAGGAAAATTAAAAGGCTTAAAAAATATTTTTGCCAATCCCAATATGCCTGTTTTAGATGATTATTACGAACCATGGCAATATCGTTACCAAGATTTATTTGATGCTCCAGAAGGAGATGATCAACCAATAGGTAGAGCAGTTTCAATGGTAACTGGTGAGCCAATGGAAATCCAAGCAGGACCAAATTGGGATGATGATTTATCTGGAACACCCGATTACGCTAGAAATGACGTTAACTTTAAAAATGTTAGTCCAGCCGAACAAGAAGCCATGTTCCAATTAGAAAGAATGACTTTTCATTACTTACCAAGAATTTGTAACCACTGTTTAAACCCTGCCTGCGTAGGTTCTTGTCCTTCAGGAGCTTTATATAAAAGAGGTGAAGATGGGGTGGTTTTACTAAACCAAGAAAGATGTAGAGCTTGGAGAATGTGCGTTACCGCTTGTCCTTACAAAAAATCTTATTACAATTGGAATACAGGAAAATCAGAGAAATGCGTATTGTGTTATCCTAGATTAGAATCAGGACAACCGCCAGCTTGTTTCCACTCTTGTGTTGGTAGAATTAGATACATGGGAGTAATGTTGTACGATGCAGATAGAATTGAGGCAGTTGCAGCCGCTGACGATGCAGAATTAGTTGACAGACAAAGAGAAATTTACTTAGACCCATTTGACCCAGAAGTAATAAAAGCAGCCAGAGAAAATGGTGTACACGATTCAACCATTAAAGCAGCACAAAACTCACCCGTTTATAAGTTTGTAAAAAAATGGGGAATAGCTTTACCATTGCATCCAGAATTTAGAACATTGCCTAATTTATTTTACGTGCCACCATTGTTGCCAGCTATGGCTTCTGTTGGAGAAGATGGAAATTACGATTCTGTTAATGAAACTTTATTAGTAGGAATAGAAAAATTAAGAGTGCCAATAAGTTATTTAGCCTCTTTATTTTCAGCAGGAAACGAAGCCAAAGTTATCGAAGTATTTAAAAAATTACATGCAGTAAGGGTTTCAAGAAGAGATACAACAGTTGGCGATGTTACTGAAAAACAGTTAAATACATCTATGAAAGAAGCCGGAGATGCCTTTAATAAAGATATTGCTAATGCAATTTTCCGATTAACTTCTCTCTGTACCTATGAAGAACGATTTGTAGTTCCAGCAGCACACCGTGAAGAATCTATAGAAATGTTAGAAAATACAGGAGACTTTAAAGGAAGTACAGGTTTTGGATTTAAAGAAAAACCAGCTAGAGGGCTTTAGTAATTGGCTGTCATCCCGAACTTGATTCGGGATCTAGCCAATTAATTTACAGATGCTGAAACAAGTTCAGCATGACGTAAAAAAGAAAAATAAAGAAGATGAAAAACTTAAAACATTACCAACTACTCGCTGAGGTATTCAAATATCCCACAGTAAAAACAGCAAATAAAATTGCTGAGATAAAAGTGTTTCTGGATAATAAATACCCTGAAGCAGGAGAGGAGTTTACACGTTTTTCAGATTTTATTGCCAAATCAACCGACAGTGAAATTGAAGAAATTTTTGGCAAAACATTTCACATTCAAGCCATCTGTTTTTTAGATTTAGGCTACGTTATTTTCGGAGAAGATTATAAGCGAGGTGAGTTTTTAGTCAACATGAAAAAAGAACAGCGAGAAAACAATAATGATTGCGGAATGGAGCTAGCTGATAATTTACCAAACGTATTAAATCTGTTAGCCATTCATAAAAACGAAGCATTTATTAATGAATTGATGGTAATGATAATGATACCAGCTTTAGAAAAAATGTTATCAGAGTTTGATGCTAGAAAAACACAAATTAGAGAAAAAGTATTAAACAAAAAGCAAAAAGTCATTATTATGAGAGATATTAAAGATGGCAATATCTATAAAAATGCACTAAGTGCATTGCTAATGGTTTTTAAAGAAGATTTTAAAGAAATTAAATACGAGAGTGAGGTAGAAATTGTACCAGCCTACGCAAAAGCCTTTGTAAATGGCAATTGTGGAGATTGTAACACACCAACACCAACTCCCGCACAAATTAAACAAAGGGCGATGGCCTCAATTAGAAATTAAAATTAAAAAAATAAAAAGTTATGTTAGATTATTTATTATTCGGAGCGTTACCTTATGTTGCTTTAGCAGTTTTCTTAATAGGTTCTATTTACAGATATGTTCATAAAGGCTATCAAGTATCTTCCTTATCCTCTCAGTTTTTAGAAGGAAAACAATTGTTTTTCGGTAGCCAGTTTTTTCACTGGGGAATAATTATGCTGTTTTTAGGGCATTTAATTGGCTTTTTAGTGCCAAGTGCTGTAATGGCATGGAATGGCTCTACAGTTAGGTTGTTGATTTTAGAATTTAGTGCCTTTGGATTTGCTATATCTACTTTGTTAGGTCTATTATTTTTAATTAAACGAAGATTAACCACCAAAAGAATTCAAATGGTTACAGGACCTATGGATTATGTAGTTTATATTGTGCTATTGGTTCAAATTATCTCAGGTATTTGTATCGCCTATTTTGCAAGATGGGGATCTAACTGGTTTGCTTCTGTAATGACTCCTTATTTAAGATCTGTATTTGCATTTAATCCAAACGTTGATTTAATTGCTCAGTTATCTACAAGTAATGCTCTAGCCTTATTAATAGTTAAAACGCATATCACATCTGCATTTTTAATTATAGGCATTATACCTTTTACTAGATTTGTTCACTTTTTAGTTGCACCAATTGATTATATCTGGAGAAGATACCAATTGGTAATTTGGAATTGGGATAACAAAGACATCCGTAAATCAAGAAATTACTTTCCTGGTAAGAGTAGAGATTTTAAAAATAATTAAGACTCCTTTATTCATAATAAAAGAAGGCTTCACTATAACGGTGAAGCTTTTTTTTATTTTACCTTGAAAAACCACCTGCTAAGCAGGTGGTGATGTTTTTTGGCTTTGCCTATTCAGACCTGTCAGGTTTTCAAAACCTGACAGGTCTTTACCAGTTTGTAATTTTGTTGCTTATTGCCCCTTTTAGGGGCTTTTCAAAGCCATCTTCTTAGAAGGTGTGATTTTTATTATAAGAAAACATGGAAACAAAGCAGATGACAAGAAGTAGATGGAATTTCCATATTATCTATCGGTTAGAGGTTAAGCAGGTATAAAATCACCCACCTTTTACTCTATTAAGGGAGAAAATCAATTGATACTAATCTCTTTTAACCAAGGCATAAAAATCATTTTCTAGAACCAAGTAACCTTGATTGTAACAGAAATAATAGACATTGCCTGTTTTTGTGGTATAAATAGAGGTGAAAAAGTTAAAATCAAATCCTTTTGCATCTAACCTTTGTTTACTGATTTTACATTTTCCGTTAGGGTTTAGTTCTTCTAAAATTCGCCAATTTTTACGCAAACGATTATTGATGTTTCTGATTAAATTTTTGCCATCTCTGTTTTTTTTATTGTTGTAGGTATTTCTACAATAATCTGAACAAAATTTTTTATCGATTCTACCAACAAAAGACTCGTTACATGATAAGCATTTTTTCTTTTCCATATTATATTAGTGTATTTAAATAATTTGAATATGTGTAATTATAATTGTAATTTGGAGAGCAATCATTATCAATCCTTCCGATATAGGTGTATTGAGCAATTGCAAAAGAAGGAAATAACAAAAATAAAAGAAAAGCATTTTTCATAATTAATTTAATTAATACCAACGGTTAGTATATAGTTTTGTGGCGGTTTTGAGACACAAATCTTTCAACTCACACCAATTTTTATTTATTGTTAAATCGCTCATATTTAGTACTTCAGCCACCATAAACTATATACATTGTTGGCGTGTCGTTATTTTTTTTTCAGTTTCTTTTCTTCATTAATAAAAGTTGTATCATTAAGTCGTTTCAAAGATTTTATAAAGTCTTGATTGCCCAATGTTTTTAATTGAGATTTTGCAATTTTCTTCAATTGTTTAAATCTGTTTATCTTATCAATGTTCTCACTTATCATTATGGCATTAACATTTTCAAGGTTTGATAAAACTACCAATTCATTGATGCTTGAAAAATCTCTAATATTTAATCCTTTTTTTGCGTGTTTAGGATTTGCATCTCGCCAGTCTTTCGCTTTACAATCGTACATTGCAACATTCAGTAAATCGGCTTCTTCTGCGTAAACTATCCATTCATCACTTTTTGCATAATCTTTTTTCGGAATAATATGTTCCTTAATTGCGTCTGTATGAATAAGGTAGTTTGTTTTGCTCAAAATTCGTTTTACATTCCATTCTAAATTATATTGATTTGTTTCAATCTCTTTTAATCGTTGGAATTCTTTAATTAGCAACAACTTAAACATTGGGCTAATCCACGCACCAAATTCAAATGCTAAATCTTTATGTGCATAAGTTCCTCCATATCGACCAGATTTTGAAACAATTCCGATTGCATTTGTTTTTTCAATCCATTTCTTGGGTGTTAAATTGAAATTATTAAGTCCGGCTTGTTTTCTAAAGGTGTCGAATTCGACAGGTTTAAAATCTGGATTATGTAAAGTTTCCCACAATCCAATAAACTCAACTGTATTTCTATTTCTCATCCAGTTTCTAATATGGTCGCTTCCTTCTTCATCTCTTACCATATCAGTTAGGCAAATATAATCCTGCTGGTCTCTTTTTACAATCGAGATTAGTTTGTCTTCAACTTTTATTTTTGCCGTTTTACCCATAATTTAAAATTATTCTAACGACAAAGTTAATTCATAATTTGTTTGATATTGAAGTATATCTTTCATTGTTATTCTGTTCTAATGTTCGTTAAGATACATCCTTTACAAAAGTTAAAGATTAGAGTTTACACTA